>NZ_CANBCQ010000011.1 GCF_947367125.1 uncultured Lactobacillus sp. | reverse complement strand
TTGGATGCGACTATTAACATGAAGCGATACCTAGTAGGACTCTTAGCAAGCAATTCAACTCTTGCACGTACTACTTTCGATATTAATTCGCAAAATGGCAAATCATCTACCGATTTATCACTTATTTTGCCATTAAGCCTTATTGCAGGTAAAGCGGTTCAAGAAGCTTACGAAAAAGGTGAAAATATTTTTGATCCTATTTCCGTAAAAGTAGTCATGACCACCGCATTGCCAATCAACGAAGTAGGATCAGCTGAAAGTACAATTAGAGAACAATACGCTAATAGATTTACCAAAGGAAAGCATGTAGTTGTGTTAAACAATTTTGACACGCCAATTAGTGTTACGATTGAATTTGTAGCCGTAAGAGTCTTCAAAGAAGGAGAAGTTGCTACTGTAATCGGCATTCAACATGGCCCTAGAGAGCTTATAAATTCTCTAGTGAAATATATTAAGAAAAACTATCCAGACCGTGCGGACGATGCAGAAGACTTAATCAAAGATTCTAAGAATGTGCTAGGAATTGATATTGGTCAAGGGACTACTGACATGGCAATGACTAGTAACGGTAAAGCTGATCTTGCGGCTTCCAATTCTATTCAAGAAGGATATGGCACAGTTCTACGCTATGCTTGGAAGAACTTACCAAAAATGAGAAGACATTTTCCATGTAAAGACGTAATTGAATTTACCAATGTTTTAAACGAGCCTGCTAAAACTAAATTAGACAAAGAAAAACAAGAAATTGCAACAGAAGCGGTTGCTTCGAGTACTGGCTCTTTGGTAGAAAGTATAAAACAGAACTTAAATGACGCTTTAAACGAAAACAATCGCTTAGAAGTAATTTATGTTTTCGGTGGTGGCAGTATTCCTTTAGGAGAACAAACAGACTTAAAAGAACAACTGCAATCAGCACTGGAAAGCTTTATGAGTTCGGCAGTACTTGTTTGGGTAGATAAAGAATATGCTCAAAAATTAAATGAAATTGGACTCCAACTACTTGCCGAAGCTTTAGCTAAGAAATTTGAATAATAATAATATTGACTTAAACATATTGGAGATGTGAAAAATGGCTAAACAACTAAATTTGAAACTTGATCCTAAAAGTCCTGAGTTTCGATGGGCACAAGCACAAAGTAACAAGACTTTGTCTCTTAAGCATTTAATAGATTTAGCTATCCAAAACTATGGCTATGAAGATCTGATTAAAATATCGCTTTCTCAGGTCGCTAAAACCCAGAAGTTAAGTTTAGATGATATTACATCTTCTACTACGTCTGATGAGGCACAATTAAAACGAAAAAAATCTGATTTTAACGATTTAACTGAATCCAAACATGAAGTAGAAGAGAGAAAAGAAGTAAATCAGCAAAATAAAAATACGAAGATAGAATCGAGAGAAAAGGTTCAAAAGCCATCACAATCTCCAAAAAAAATTAGTCATAATGATACAGATAATGATCTGTTAAACGACGCAGGCTTGTCTTAAAAGTTGAGAAAGCAAGTATAATGCTATACAATAGTCATATGGCATTATGTTAAAAAAAAAAAAGGAGTATCAGCAGACGCTGATACTCCTTTTTTATATGTTTTTATTTTGATAGTAGAAATAAAGTAGAAAAAGTATATATTATAAAGTCACTATACTAAAAGCCTATAAAAAAGATAGTGTTGCTTCGCCAAGCCTTGATTTTACACTTCAAAGCAGATAAATAAAAATTATATAAATATCATATTTTTAAGACATCATTCATTAAGACAATAGCCAAATTATAGATCGTCAAGATTATCGGGATCTAAAAATTTTAATTGATCCATTGGAATAGGTTTAGCCTTTTTATTGAAACCAATATTACTTTTCTTCTTTTGCTTTCTACCTGTTTCCTCATTATTTTTTTGCTTTGGACTATAATGATGCTCTTTATTAGTATGTTTTTTTGACTTAACATCACTTAAAGCATTTTCTAAAGTGGACTTACTTGAATTTGATCCCAAATTATTAAAAAGAGACATTAAATCAACATTACCATAACTAGTAATTAAGTTACGCAAAGCTAGTTTAGTTAGTGCAGTATGATTAAAAACTGTTTGTTTAGCTAGAAAATCGATAATATCCTGATCTTTAGTCTCATTTAGCAAGATATGTAGTTGCTTTGAAGATGAGCGTTTATTTCGTTTTTGATTTACCATCAAAAATCACCTTACATTATCAAAACTCTAGCTTCCAGTCCATCTAAATTGAGAGTTTGAGCATATTTAGGACCTACCCAAAAAATTTTAGTTTTATTAAAACTATCTAATTGCTTCATTGTCTCTTTGAGACTGGCACTTAATGTAGGCTTTAGCGCAACAGCACCGCCACCACTAACAATAATCATACCAACTTGCTGGTCTAATCGACTGTACAAAGTACTAATTTTAGAGATGATTTGTTGATTCAAAACAATCATTTGCTGATCCAGAAAAGAATGATAAGTTCTGCTTTCTTCATCATTGCCACGGTTAGCTATTTCCATAAATTTTTGTCGATTCAATCGTCTAATAGCTGGATAGGCCTGATGCAAAGCGTTAATTGCTTCTTCGGCAATATTACCAATTCCAGTATTCAGTGAATCGTTCATATTAGGTAAACTAGCTAAGCCATTCATTGCTGAAAAATCTACCGTTCCGTCACCAATATCAACACCAATAGCATTGCCTGCTTCCATTAAATCCTGTCCGTCAAAACTATCTAATTGATAGTCTTCAATTAATGGCTGAAAAACATCATCATCTCTTAACATCCCTGCGTTAGTGGGCGACATAATTAATCCACGTTCACCAACAACACCTTCTGCTTCCAAAAAAGCTTTTTTAAAGGTGATATTAACGGTAATGGGATTATCAAAGTTATTAATTACAACGATATGTTGATTACCAGTAAATCTAGTAATGTAAGACTCCCTAATTGATCTATTTTTTGTCTCATCAATTGGTAAATCGGTTGCCATTTTAGCTACTTCCACTTTTAAATTTTCAGGCAAATTATTGTACTGCTCATAGTAGACTTTTACTGCATTGTAAGCTACTAAAGAGAGAGCGGAAATAATACTAATATCCGAAGTACTTTTTCCCTCAACGCTCGACACATTAAAGGTCATAAGAGGAGCACCACTATTAATTCCAGCTTTACCGACTAAGTATCGACCATTAGAATTAATTCCATTGCTTTGCACAGTAATATCCATATCGTCAAGGTAATTATTTAATAAATTTTGAACTTCTTTAGTATCGCTAGCCTTGATAATATTGTTTTGCATTCCTGGCAAAAAACGGGCTAATACAGAAGGAAAAATAGTAGTTTGCCCATTAAGCCTGTCCTTCATATAGCCGTTACCACCATCATGGGCTAAGTTAAATTCAATTTGTTCAGAAACTTCTGACATAAACGACTCCTTTTCTAAATTATCCATTTTAGAAAATTATAAGAAAAAATGACTTGAATTTTAGCTTTATTTGAGTAGGGGAAAAATGCTCTCCAAAGCCTGCTAAACTAAATTCAGTTCAAAATTTAAGGAAAAGGAAGAAATCAAATGAGTCTAGTAACATCTAAGAAATTAACTGCTTATAAAAACAGTTATTTATACAAACTGCTGAGAAGTTATCGGGCAAATAGCGATCATTTTCATTATGTCTTAACTCACTATGTGCCTAAATCAGAAGAAAATGCAGATGCACAAAGCACTATTTCTAAATTACAAAATGAGCAAAGAAAAAATACGCAACCACGATACCAGCCTAAGCCCCAAGCAGAAAAAGAACAATTTAGCAAAGCAGGTTGGGATTCCAAAGATTGGGGACCTAATACTAAAGCACCAAGAATTGAAAACGAACAGAAGTTACCAACTACAAGTCATTTTGAGACACTTCCACCAGTTCCCAAGAACTCTACCCATACAGAATCACCTAATAACAGAGGTCCACGAATCAATCACAACGTTATGGAGCCAAAGACGGCTGTTGCCAAGCCACGACCAACTAATAAATCGACTCCTATGAAAAAAGAGCAATCTGAAAACGAAAACTTCATATCTCAGAATAGGTACGATGAAAAAAGACAGTCAAAAATTAATCGTGTCGAACAGAAACATAATTTCACATCAGAAACACGTCTACAAAAAAGACAAGAAACAATAAAAAGTCCCGAAACAAACGAAAGAAAAACTCTACCCAATGACTTCTTAAATTTGCAGGCTACTTTTGAAACTACTGAATGGCTTGAACAAGCTAATAAACTCAAAGTAGAACTGAACGCAAACTTGGACAATATGACAGTCAAAACTCTAAAATTGCTTGATCTTAAAGACAATAGTGAGACATATATCCCACTTAATCGTAGAACGCTCAATTTGTTGCAATCAGTAATTATTGGTCAAAGTCAATTTATCATTCTGATCTTTGCGGACGGTACTACATTAACTATTGCACCTAAGGCATGGCTAGACCAAGGAGCAAAGGCAACTGATTTAATCAAAAACAAATATCACTTTGCCTATCATGATCTTGACTTAGCACAATTAGTCAAGAGTTTAAAGCCAATCTGTGCGTCCGAAGTCAATACACCAATGTATATGCAAATGTGGCTTAAATACATTCCGATTATCCCTGCGGATGACAATTAAGCAAATTAGCCAATCCAGTTCGTAAAGTCTAGGCACAAAAAGCTGTTCTCTATTGCAATAATTGTAATGCCAGTCAGTTTGATTATTTTTTTAACATTTTTAACTTTAAAATGCTAAAATCACCGATCTTTCAAACATGTTTCAATAATTTTGGAAAAGGAAGTTTTTTATGACACAACGTAAACTAATTGTTGATAGAAATAATCCAACTATTCATAAACAGATTAACCGTACGACATTAATTGATGAGTTAGCGAATCAAAATCCTAAATTTAGTAAACAAGATTTAAATCAATTGCTAGATCAGTTGTTTGAATATATCAATGAACATGTCTATCAAGGCGACAAGATCCTAATTAGAAACTTTGGAGCTTTTATTCCACGAAAAGTTGTATCTCCTGCTCATAAACTAGAAAATTACAATAAAAAAGAAAAAGCAGAACCCAGTATGACTATCAGATTTAAGCCATCAAGAACAGTACGCACGGAATTTAATCATCATATTTCTCGAAAAAAGAAAATCAAATAATGAGGTGTCTGGGAAAAAAGTCCATTTTTAGTTAATTTTGGACTTTTACTCAAAAAAATCCTATTAAATCAAGGTTTATTAATACCAAGATTTAGTAGGATTTTTAAATTTCTGAGTTTTTTTCAGACACTTTTTGTTTTATTTGCTAATTTTTTTCTCGTTGCCTTGCTAGAGCTTTTTCAAATTCATCATTAATAACCTCACTATCGCTCATAATATCAGGTAATTTAGCAGGGGTAAGTTGTTGCTGATTATGAGCATTAAATTCCTGTTCAATTTCTTGCAATTTGTTAAGAATGAGTGTCTGTAAATCACTCTGATTCTTAAGAACGTTTTGTAACTGAGCCATGATGTCTTGACTACCATCTTGCTTGGTCACTTTAGCAGATACAGCTTTCTCTAATTGATCCAAAATCGGCTTAAGACTGAATCTTTGTTTAACTAACTGATTGTTTTCATCAATTCTGGTTAATATTAACGTATTATCTTCCACACCGATAAAAGCATTAAGATAGCCTGCAAGCTTAAATTCTTCAAATACTCGCTCAAAGTCTCGTAAAGAATAATCACCAATTAAAGCAGGATAGTAACGTCCTAGCCAATTTGTAAATAGTTCTGCATCAAAACTCTGAATAGACATATTAAGTTTAGAAGCTTGATATGCCAAATTGGAGACTTGTAAGCCACTTAAATCTTTTGTAGAGGAAATATACATAGTTGACTTTAAATCAGCTATAAAAGGCAAATAAGCCTTTTGAGGAACATCAGAATCAATTAGAGTAACCATACGATTTTCTAAAGCAAAATTAAAGACTAATCTTGCATAGGAATTAACATCTGCTTTTGAAGCAGGAATAATAACTAATTGATTTTTGCCAATCCAATCTGTCGGAGAATGAAACTTACCGCCAGTAGCATATTTAGCATGGATGCGCCAAAACTTTTTGAGTAAGCTTCTAAATGATTGCATACGGTCAACGCCCAATGATTGAATAATCGCCATTAGAATATCGGTTTGGGTTTTATTAAGTCCTTCTACATTCATATGATTAATCTCATGCAGAATTTGTTCATCATCACTCTGTTGCCACTGCGTAAGGACATCAAAGACAGTTACTTTTTTTGCTAAACTAATTTGATCTAATAAAAGAAGCATCCCCGATATAAAGACAGGTGCCAACTTAACTTCTCTTATGGAATTGAAGGACACGATATAAGCCCTAGCTAAGGCATTACGTTTAGCAGTATCATTTAGGATTTTGTGATCTAAAAAGAAGTCATTAGGATAATCATCCACAAATAAGGCCTTGCCTTGCAATAATTTCTTTGCTTCGGCTAAATAAATATCATTTAAAGCAAGAACACAAGCAGAATTGTTCTGAGAAATTGCCTGCTGAAACAATAAACGTTTAGTCAAATCTTGGCTAACTAAGGCTTCGACATTTAAAGTTAATTTAGCCATTATTCATCATCCATTCCATGCTGTTGATTAAATGGGTCACTGGAATTGATAAATCCATCATCTGCAATATCTTTAAGTTTCCCAGGATCAACGGTTACTGGTCGGTCTTCAAAATCATCAAGCATTTTAGACAATTCATCTGCTAAGGCTTGATTTGAGCCAGCTTCACGGCTCTTTTTCATAATTGAATCTAAATTATCGTCTTTATTAATTGGAGCAGGGGCGGAGTCTACTCGTGTTTTCATTTTAGAAATCTGATGCTTAATGCTATTTAGAATTCGATCATGATCTTTGGGCCAGATGGTCACAATTTGCTCGTAATTCTTGTTATATAGCTTCTTCAAACGATCAAGCTTGACTGCATTAGTTAAAGCAGAGTCAGTTTGAATGTCTTTGATATTCCGTTCTAAGTCATGCAAGGTTTGATTTCTGATAGCCTTCATTTGGGCTTCTTCAGAACCTGCTTGTTGTTGGTGCAATTGACTACGGTCCTTTTTGGTCTCGTATAAATTACCGTCTTTTTCAAAAATCATATCTTTTTCAGACACCTCTTCATTAGGTTTTTCTAACGTATCATTCGTAGAAATGTTATCAATCATATCTTGATAAAAATCTGTATTATCATCAGCAGATTCATTGTTTTGAGTCTCAGGTTTGGTAGTAGGTAAGTGTTCATCTTGTTCTACACCATTATCAAGACGATTCTGTCCGCTATGATTTAGAGTCTTGTTTACTGCTTCGCTAGCCAAAGCTCTAAACTTAGATCTTTTTTCAGCATTCGATTCACCTTGATGTACCAAACTAAGGTCAGGACCACTATCATCAGGATCAAAATCGCTAAAAATTTGTGGTACCCCTTGTTCGTTTTGAGTATCAGAATCATTTGAAACAAATTTATTATCAGATTCACTATTTGATTTAGGGCTGTTTTCTTTATGTTTCTGATGCAGATTTTTTAAATCATCATCTGCCGAGGCACCTACGGTTTTATGAGTCTTTTTGCCTTTACCAGTATCTCTAAATTCAATTTTACCTGACTTAATATCATCAATGATCTCTAGATCTACCTTGTCAAAGTCGGCATTACCATGGTAGGCATGAGCCATCATATCTTCAAATGCTTCATAGTCCCTAGAATTATGAATATCAAAGATATTTGGATCATTGGCAATGTCTTCGTCTTTAAGATAATGCGTCTTAATTAGGTCAAACATCACTGAGCCTTGTGGATTAGGGTGCCGCAAAGCAATCGTAAATTTAGGCAAAGCCATAATTTCATCAGCAGTAATATTTGGTACCGTTTGTCTGCGAGCAGAAATCATCTTTCGATTGCTGTTTTGATCGGCAGTCAGATCAACTTGCTGTTCATTGATGGATTCTTCTACTTCGGAATGTTCCCCAAAGAACGGTTCCAACAATTTAGCGTCCGAAGCACCTAAGTCTCCGAAAGTCCCACGTGTCAGCATTGTAGTCATTAACGTGTTAAAGAAGTCAGGACCAAAGCTGTATGATAACTGACTCGGTGACTGCGCACAAATAGTGGTACTTACCGAATACTTACGAGCTTGACTGACAAATGATTTGAAGGCTTCTGAGATAAAATCTGGAAACTCATCACAATACAAAGCAAACAGTGGCATACGGTTTGGCATTCGTCTAAAAGTAGCAGATTGGAAACTCATTAGGTAGATTTGACCTAAACGTCCTGCCAACTGATCTTGCAACTCTGCTTTAGCGGTGTTGCAAAGGATAATCCCACCATTACGCAATTGATCGTCAAAGTTAAAGTCGCCACTATCTCTAAATAATACTCTACGCAAGTATTGGTTCTTGGATAAGTCGTCTAGCGAGTTTTTTAAACCTTGTACATTTTCGGCTTGTTCGTCAATGTACATTACTTCGCCTTCATGTGGACCTGACTTTTGTTTGAGGACACCTTGACCAAAAGTAGCAACTTTAATATTGTTGTGGAACCATTGACTAGTACCATACGCAATCTCGTACTTATCAAAGATTTCTTGATAACGAGTCTTATAAACTTTGCTATCGGGATTAGCATCATAATCGGCTTTAGCGTCATCCATCTTGGTTTTTAATGCTTGAACGTACTTATCCAATACCTTCATCCGATCTACAACTACGTATATATCATTGTATAGAGCCATTAAATCAGTAAAAGTGGCAATCTTGTTTTCAACTACGCAAGACAGTTTAAGCAAAAAGATAAAGTTCTTTAAGTGTGATCTTTCCGACTGTTTGAAGAAATCGTTGTTATCAGCTTTAACCCCTGCAATGATGTTAGTAACGGTTTCTACAACCGTGTCTACAGGCCCACGCAATAGGTTTAAGGCAGGTGATTCTGGATTTGATGGATCAATCCAGGTGATTTTTTCTTTTGGCACGCCCATTTTAATTGCTAAATCATAGACACTAGCACAAAGGTCATTAGATGTTTCAATGACAATCAAACCATTTAGATAGCGAGTAGCAACATTGCCTTTACGCTTCATAAAATCGGGATCTCTTGAAATCTTGGGATAATCTCGAATAAAACGCAAATAGTGATCAATATCCTGCTTGATCTGCGGAATAAAAATTGTAGAGGTTTTACCTGCACCAACTGGTCCAAAATAGCAGGCATTTTGCAGTCGATTAACAGGAGCTTGTTCTACAATATCACCATTAAGTATCGAAGTACCTAAAGTTAAGTAAGGCTCTGGAGAAGCTATTTTTTGCGTTTCTTTAGGACGATTGGACAAAACAGAGTGCAATTCTCGTTTGTGATACTGGAAACGTCCCATCCAATCATCAATGTTTTTCTTTTGTTGCCGTTCCTGGTTTCGAACTCTTTCAAAAAAGTAGAAAGTTGCAATAACAGGAAGTGTAAAGATAAACACACGCAAAATAAGCGGATTACCGCTTAATTGATCGGTCATTGCCGTAGTCCAACCTGCAATAGATGGATGCAAGCGTAAAAACTCTAAATAGGGCAGGATAGTAAAGGTAACAGGCAGACCAACAATTGCCCCTTCAGTTATACAGCTTTGTAAATCTGATACCTTTTGGATTGACCAAAGAGTATTAATCTTTTCAACTGGATCTAGTTTTGGTTGTCTGGAATAAAAATAAAACAAATAGCGGTTAATGATTAAACACGCCATAATATTTAAAACGCATACTAGAAACAGCAATAACAAAATAAACTGAAAGTTCAGAGTATTAAGGACAGGGACAAGCAACAGAATTACATGGATTCCCCAAACTACGCAGGGAACGATCCAAAGGAACTTTTGCAAGCTTTCAAGAGTCATAATCGCCTGGTCTAAATCAAGTGAATCTAGGAAAGATATTGCTTTTTCCTTATTAGAAACTAAGCTTTCGATCCATTCTCGGATTTTTTTTATCATAAAATTTTCTCCTTTCCGTACTTTTAACTGTAAGTGGAAAAGAGAAAATGCACGTTCTTGGCTCGATTCAGCGAAAAATCAAAAAAGCAAAATAAAAAAAGCCCCTAAGGACTTTCTACTTAATGTTGAATTTAGAAAATACAATGTCTTTAAGATTATCAAAAATATTTTCTTGCTGAATCGGAGTAGTCAAAGGATTACCCGATTCAGATTTGCTTAAAGAATAAATGTAAAATAACATACCTGCAATAATTGCGATCACAATCAAAGTAGTAATTAGACCGATAAAATTGAAATGACGATGATTCATGATTGTTATGCCTTTCGTAGCAATAATCTAGCTCCCATTTGAGCGTTAATAATGCGACCTCTCTTTGGATCAAGCCAGCTACGGATGGTTCCCTCATTGTCGGCAATATAAGCAATTGCTTGTTTTTGCGTACAACCAAGTGCAATCAGCATGGTATAAATTTCACTTTTGTAGTTTTCAAATTCGACCTTTAAATCTAGGGTGCGACGAGACGCCATTTACTAAGTTCCTTTCTGCGTCTAGTCCTGCTCTAGCTAATTAGAATTACTTGGCTTATACGGTGCGGACAAGCGAGGATTATTTTCGTTTGCTACGCCAGTGTAATTGACAAAATAGCTCGTTTTGTCAAAATGCTTATCATAGCCCGTTACAGGGGGGGTAATTTGTACTTTTCCGTTTAATTTACGTACCTCAGACTTTTTTGCTTTTGAATGATGAAAGAATTTACTAAAAATCGACATATCAAACACCTCAGCTTAATAGTTAGTGACAATCCGTGATAAAACCATAAAGGCTGTGGCAAAAACAAAATTAATTGCAACTAGCCATTCACCCCACATCACAATACGCCAATACCAAGTTTTCCAAACATGCTTTGATAAAATCTTTCGATAATCATTGGTAAAGAACAACTCAGCTCCATAGCAAGCAACAGGGATAATGAATGTTGACCAACCAAGTCCACCAGGCAACCAATAAGGGGTAAAGTATACTGCAAGGGCAGAACAAGCAAGAACAAAAATAATGACCAATGGAATCTGCCAATTATCGGGTTGATGATTAGGATCATTGGCAACCCATTTATTTAGGTCCTTATGTTGAACTAAAGCCATAATAATTACAATAACGATCCAACCGATATTAACCATAGCAATATAGCCAGTAGCAGGATTAGACCAATTATATAAATCTACTAAAAATCTTGCATTCATATTAAATTCTTAACTCCTTCTGACATTTTTAAAAGGTATGACCATAATCTATAACTTTTCAGAATGAATTTGTTTTTCTCTCAAAATCAAAAAAAAGGCGACATTAAAAGCCGTCTTTTTGTATTACACACACATGTATTTTGTGAAACGTATCAATTTTTTTACTTTTGACGCTTTTTTGAAACGCCCATTGCCATTAAAGTCATAGCGATCATTCCTGCACCCAAAGCGGAACTCTTTTGCAACTTAAGAGAATTGCCAGTTTGAGGCAGAGCAGATGATGATGAACCAGAACCACCGTCAGATACAGCACTACCTGAACCTGCGTTAGAACCAGTTGAAGCAACTACACCTGAACCAACAACATCACCATTACCTGAACCTGAACCATCGCCCGAACCTGAGCCAGTAGTTGAGGTTGCGTTTGCATCCGTTGAAGGAGTTTGCGCACCATTATCACTAACGGCCGTATTAGCAGTTTTATCCTTAGCAGGGGTTAATGCGTCAGTATTCTTCTTAGTTTTTGGGGCTTTCTTAGCAGATAAATCTTTATCATTTTGATTGCCAAGATCACCATTGTTTACCAGACCATTACCGTTGTTGCCGTTACCACCATTTCCGCCATTGTTAGCTAATCCTGCATTGTTAGAAGCAAGGTTAGATAAGTTAGACAATGAACTGAGGTTATTGGAATTGTTATTTGAATTATTATTATTGTTGTTATTGTTGTTTGAAGTTACAACTCCTAAACCACCAACACCATAATAACCGCCTGCAACTCCAGGAACTACAGCACCACCAGGTAAAACAGTGGTTTGTGAGTTAGCAGATGATGAACTTGAAGAACTGTTGTTGCCAGAACCAGATTGAGACTGTTGCTGACCACTTTGCTGTTGACCGTTCGATCCACTAGCATTATTGCCGCCATTACCAGAACCGCCAGCACCATTGGCACCATTAGTAGCTAACAAACTTGCATTCAAACCATTAAGACTATTGAGTCCATTGTTGTTTGATGAGTTATTGTTATTATTATTGTTGTTGTTGTTATTATTCACAACAGTAGTAGCACCGCCACCTACGTAGCCATAACCGTAGCCTGGATAAGCATAAGGAATTGCATATGGGTAGCCGTGTGAATACCAACCCCAATAAATAGGACCCCAATATGATCCATAGTTAGCAATAAAGTCATCGTAGTTCATGTTAGCCTTTTCGATTGCAGGCCAATTTTCACGAACTGATGCAGATTTGTCTGACACAGCACTTACACCATAAAGGTTAATGTTACCTGGATTAAATTTATTTTCGGAAGAATCTCCAGTTACATCATAGGAAGTATCTGATGCACTCTTACCGTTAGTCCCAGTAGCAATATTCCAATCAGTTTGAGTGTTGTCAGTGCCTGGTTCAACCTTGGTATCATCTGGAGCCTTCCATGATTCGGCCGCTTGATTAGGGTCTTGGTACTCCCAGCCGATACTTGAGTGTTGCATTTGATTGGTATCACGTGCAGTATCACCTTGAATATCATTATAAGCGTCAGTAATAGTTGACACTTTTGTTGGATCTTGAACAGGATTATCACCTACTGAAGGATCAGTAGAGACATTCTGATCGTGAGTTTCATCCGCATGAGCAACGATACTCATATTAGGAGTATTAACGACAGCAAGACCACCTGCGGCAACTGCAAGTGTAGCACCAGTCAAAGATGTGATATTTTTTGAAATACTCATAAAGTCTTTGCCTCTTTCTTTGAAATTAAAAAATCATGCTTTTCTAAGCACATTTTTAATTCTAAAGTGCGTTACTAATTTATGGGACCTAGGCTCAATTTGTGAAAAAATGCAACACATGACAGCCAACATTTACTAAGACTGCTATTACTAGGGATAACGAAAATGTTGTGAGTAGCCATGAAATAAAAGCAATTAAGTAAAAATTAAGAAAACTAGTCATGCCACTTGCAACTAGTGGGAAAATAACTATAGCTAATATGATTAAAATCCACATCCCTGCTGTACGTGCATTTTTGAGGTCTGCGTCGCTTAAATCAAATCCAGTTAAAGTTATATTGATTAACAGCAAAAACCCTATAAAAGCCAAAAATAAGCTTCTAGGGGTAAATGAGACTACTTGACCAAGATAAGTTAACAAATAATTGCTATTTATCAATTTGGGCTGATGTAGTAATAAACTAGTTGTATCCGTCAAAAACTTAAATAGGTGGGGCATAAATAAGCGAAAAACTAGATACAGGATGGCTGTACAACCGTATATCGGTGCCGTACCAATGAAGGCATTGCCAACCATCTGATAAAATGAACGATCGCTATAAGCGTGACGCACATAACCAAGCTGAGGGTGGGGCTGAGAAAGATCAACTTCCCATGGCATAACTAGCAACTTACAATCGATAATTTGATGATTAAAAATTTTAGCCAAAAGCCAATGGCTTGCTTCATGTATCATTATGCCAATAAAACCAAAGTAAATCTCCGCTTTAGGAGTTACTGTACGGTCCAATGTTCGTTCAGCGTCCCGACAAATATAAGTCAAGCTGAGAATAATAATGACTGGCAGGCCCAAAAAACCTGCCAGATAACCAATAGTTAAAAACAAAGCATTTAAAACTGTAATTACATTCTGCATACTTTTACCCTAAATTAGCAAAAAAGAATGCTGAAAAACCGATTAGGTTTAAGGGAAGCCAAATCTCAAAAAAGATAGACAACTCTTGAACAGCATTCTTTCCATCTTGAAAATCGAATTTATTTCTTTGCGCAAAGCAAAAAAGGAATAGGAGGCACGCACAAGCGACAAACCACACACCGATAATTCGACAAACGATAGATAACATATTAATCAAACCTCTTTCTTAAAATAGGATTTTTAGCCTGATTTTAAGCTAAAAAATTTGAAAAATACGGAAAACTTAAAAATTACTATTGTCCTTGGTTAACGGTCAAATTACCACGGTAAAGATTGTTTAATATTTGTAATTGTGAGAACTTATGCGTTTGGTAATCAAAAGTACCTACATAAATATCACCAGTCTGTCCTTTATGCTGACCTGAGAACCAATTAATTGAATTAACATTCATAATTACTGGCAACTCATTGCCTTTAAGCAAGCCATCCGAAATTTCTACGCTGTCAAGCTTGGAATGATACCCCGATGCGTCAACATAGTGAGAGCCATCTGAATAATCAGAGCCATACAGATTTTTATTCTGCAAAACATTTTCAGTTACTAAATTTTGAGATTTATCAGCTCTGGAATTGTATTCCTTAGAAGTCGAAAAATTAAGCAAGATCGGAAAAAGCTTGTTAGCTTGGGTCTTAGCTAATTGTGAAGCCTGAATCTGGCGAACATTCATCTTGACCACTTGACTGGGATCATCAAGAGCTTTCTGATATGCTTCTTGATTAAGCTGACGTTGTTTATCATCAATCTGCATTTTTATTTGTGCAACCTTGGTTTGCTGATCTAAATTTAGAGTTTTATTTTTACTGTTTGAGTTGGAAAAAATAAAGAATAGGGCGAGAGAAAATGCAAACAGAGTAGCTAATACAAATTCAATAGAAATATTTTTTTTCGTCCATTTAGAAGTCATAAATAGTCACCGCCTTAATTATCATCTGCAAATGAACTCTGTACAGTTGTATCTCTGGCTGTATGAGTTTTGAAATTATAGGTCGTTGTGATATAGGCAATACCATAGCCTGCTGATGACTTAGATTTAGGAACACTAAAACGTGTATAAATTACAATTTTGATGGTTTGATCTTTCAAGCTAAAATCTTTAAAAGTGATTTTAGTATCAGAGTTTGATGTTGCAACTAATGAATTTTGATTAGCAAAGGCAATCTCCTTGAGGTCATGCCAACCATCTGTTCCAAAATGATTAAGATAGCTATTTTCCGCATTCTTAACTGCTTTTGCCGATGCATCCCCGAACAGGGCTTTAATTAAGACCGTATAATCCTTAGCTAAAGATTTTTCTGATCCTTGCAGGTCAAATTTGCCTGATGTAATTGCTGTAACGTCAGGTTTTAAATTTGCTTCTTTTTCTTGTAACTGTGTGTATTGTCTAGCATATTGCTCTGCTAAAGCTTTCTGTTTCTGCGAATTATGCCACATGTAAATGCAAGCAATAATCATCAATACGGTTAATGCAACAGTGACAATGATTACTATGTTAGGCAGATTGTTCTGCGGTCGCTTGTGTGAATACCTATCACTCATTTTGATTACCTTTCATTTTGACTTGAGTCATAACGCCCGTTGACTTATCAACGTAAATGGTCAACCATCGCTTACTGCTGTAAGCACCTGCCTTGTATTGAAGCAGGACATCAAATATATAGTCATTATAAGAACTGCCATTGTATTCAACTGATCCGCCAGTAACACGGTAGGGGTCACCTTGCTTGGATGTTTTATAGGTCTTGTTATGACCATTTTGCCCGTAAAAATTTTGTCCCGAAGCAGTAGAGATATTTGTTGCTTGATTAAAGCTGTTAAATACAGTCAGTGAATCAAAATATTTAGCAACATTTTTTCTTTGTGCAGTGGACAACTGCTTTTGCGTAATTTTAGTTCCAACTAATGCATCTGTTTGTTGCATTAATTTAAAACCGTAATTAATATCCGCACTTAACCGTTTAGTGGCTTGTTTTTTAGTAAGCTGTTCTGACTTATCGCTACCAGAATCATCTTGTGCTTGATAAGTTTTAAATTTAGGGCGAGCTTTTTCTTTACGTATTTTTTCTTGTCGAACCTGTTCTTCCTGCTTTGCTTTTTGAGCCTGTGAATTGCGGTAGGAATTAATACCTAAAGCAATAATCCCAAAAATCACTACGCACCCAATCGCAATGCCAAAATACAAAAGAGGAGATTTAGGCTCTTTTTGCTTTTGCTGTCTTTTCACATTACAACACCTTACTTTCTTTTGACAGGTCTAGCCCAAGTGATCCGAGCATTAGGAATCAAACTTAAGAAAGAATCGTGAATATTAGAAGTATGAACATGACCATCATTATCTCCACCCATTTCGATGATCTTAGTTTGATAGCCGTGATATTTACCTGCAATAACTGCTGTATGTCCGCTTGCTCCATAACCTGCACCAACATTCATGATAATTACATCTCCTGGCTTAGCATTTTTAGGGCTAATCTGTTTAAGATATTTGTGCGGACCTCTAGCATCTCGTTCCATATCAGGAGTAGAGAACGCATCGTTGCCAACATCATAGCCTGCACGCTTCATACAGAGCCAAACAAAACCTGAACAGTCCGTTTGACCATTTTTGTTAGGATGCTTCCAGCCACCATACCCAGAGACTCCGTGCGCACCATAGGTAAAGTAACCAATTAAATGCTTAGCTTGACTTAAAATTGGACCACCATTTCCGATTGCATCATCATCACATTCATCATCACCAGAGTCTTCCGATGATGAACCTTTAGCAGTCTTAGAGCCGCTACCAAGTAGACTACCTTTAGCCTTGAACTTCGATCCACCAAATAAACGGTAGGCTCTTTCTGCATCCCCATGAATTTGATCTATTTTTGTTTGACCATCACTCAAGGACACGCCTTCATAAAGCAGAGACCATTGTTCGGCCGCTTTTTTAGGATCCGTAGCTCGTCCAACTGTACTTCTTGCTCTTTCATAACCGTGATGCAATTCATAATCAAGTAATTTCAATTCTTTACTTACGGTAAGATCTTTAGATGAATGGATAATGCCGCCAGAGTGAATACGATCACTATTTCTAGTATCGCCATTCCAGCCTCCCCATTGAAATAAACCAACTACACCACCTGCAGGGTTAGAAATTGATGGATTAAAACCACTTTCACGATTGACAACAGCTACTACACCTGCGGCACCTGCACCCGAGAATCCTTCTTTATGCACCAAAAAATTAAAAATAGCTTTGGCAGTGTTATAGGCTTTGGTTCCTTTCTGCGTCCAAGCCCCGTTGCTACCTTTAATCGAAACACTAGAAGAGGTGGAATCATTGCTACAATCGCCACCATTGCTTTCTTCGGAAATAGCTCCACCTGCGAAGAAAACAATAATGATAATGATGATAATAAAGAAACCGCCTACCGATAAGGCTAGTCCCCATAATTTACGTTTCAGTCTTTTTCTTAAAAAGTTAATTGTGCCCACCGCCCTAAAAATGAAATTATTCTGTTTTGCTAATAAAATAATTTTATTTTTGAAAGGCTAAATTCAGTGGCACAGCTCTAAACTAACAAAAACTAAAAGCAATTACATGCTTTTTCAAAAAGCTAAAAATGAATGCTGAGATTGCGTTTCTACGGCTTTCAAATTAATCCAGCAAGAAGATCATAAGTAAAAAAGCAAATCCATCGTTATGGAGAAGACGACAGACTTGCTTTGTTAATAAGGATATGAAATAGAAATAAATGGATGGACTGCCTGCATCCCCAAAACATACAAAACAGAAAGGATGCGAACAAGAAATGCAGACCATTTAAGTTCCATGATTCCCAGAAACTAAACTGTAGTAATAGGAATCAAATCTCGTTTTCTCTAAAAAGGACAAAAAAGCATGGTCAAATGAAGACCATGCTTTTCATTTCTAATTAAGGTCGTACTTATCAAGCAATTTCTTGCGTTTAATAAGTTTTTTCAATTTACCTTTTTTTGCATAGCGATAAAAGGTAGTGGGTGGAATCCCATAATATTGGGATGCCTGCAACAATGATTTAAAAGTCTTGCCGTCAATGACCAATTGCTCTGACTTTAATTTATCTACCAACTCTTGATCCCGATAACCTTGATCGTACAAGCTTAGGACTTTGGTATAGGGATAGCCAAACTCCTTACTAAAACTTGCAATAGAGTAGACATCCCCACTTAGTCTAATCGCTCTTTTCATGGGGATCCCTCCTTTATTGATCTTGACCATTATCAGAATATTGTTTGCCGTAAAGCTTATTCATCAAATTTGAAGCTCCTTGATTGATAGCAGGATCATCTTGGCTATTTGAGTAATAGTCTGGGACTGCGCTATTTGAAGTTGGAGTATTTGGACTTTGTGGTTGTCGTGGCAAAGTATTTGCTACATGTTCAACATGAGTGTTCTTAAGTTGAGCAGATGGAACAGTGTCGTTACTATCGTATGGTGGAGTTTCTACTTCTGGCACACGAGTTGCTTGAACAACCGCTTGGGCATTCCGATTGTTGGCTTGTTGATTTTCTTTGATGATTTCCTCAATTGGAGTAATTGCACGGTTTAAATCATCAGAAGATGCACGATATAAGAATGCCATTTCAATATCTTGCATTCCAAAAGTACCTGCTTCATGAGTACGGTTGATTGCAACGAAGCCTGGAATCTGCTTAGCACGTTCGTCATACTCACCGTTAAACTTGCCATGAACAATCTTCTTCTCGGCAATTGATTTACCAGTAGTGGCGTTAATGTAGCTAATTGTCAAAGTACGGTCTTCTGGTTCATAGATAATTGGATAAGTAGTTTGACCGAGTTCAAATTTAATTGATACTTTATCGCCTTTAACAGGGGTGTAGCCTGGAACTGGCAATGCATTAACTGTCTTAACTTCGTGGTAATCACCATCAATTTGTCTGCGTGAGCCTAAATCGGTACCGTCAACAGTTTGAGCAATCAATTCAATAGTTAAACGGTCTGGGATAACTTGTACACGATAGTCGCCACTGCCATCAAGATAAACATGAGAATCAACGCCATCTGGTAGATGGAAACCACGAGGAATTGCTTGACCAATACTGATAGCTTCCTTGTAATAGCCTTTAGCCTTTGGCATTCCACCAACAAGCTGACCTTTAAGATCAACAAATTGAATCAAGTATTCTTCTTGTTTTACCGTGTAGACAATTGTCACTTCTTGAGGTTCTGGAGCAAACTTAGCTGAGATGTTCTTAGGATTTGCTTCAAAGCCTGGAAGAGTAGGGGACTCGTACTTGAATGTACTGCCAACAGGTCCAGGTTGAGTAAAGTCATGGAATGGATGCATGCCGTCTTTATTGCCACCTGCGTAAATAGTATGAACAGTAATAGTTTCGTCCTTTGGCTTGTATGGAACCATAATTTTTTCGTTTTGGTATTCAGCTTTGATTTTGCCTGAAATTTCAGTAGCTGTACTTAAGTAGCCTGGAATATCGGGCATATCATGACTAAACTCTTGTCCAGCTTTACCAGAAATAACGATATTATATTCATCCCCGAAAGGCTTACCAAATTGGTCAACTGGCACAAAAGTAAAGGTCACATCTGCCGCTTCAAAATTGAGGTAAAGATCAAGTCTGGAAGCAGGGAACTTACCCTTAAGATCATCAGAAGCAGAGATAAATTTGAAACCTGGAATATCATCAGTCTTAATATCATAAGTTTGACCATAATAGCCTGAACGGATTTCCGTCTTGCGGATTGGATTTAAGGTTGAATCTACACGGTGAATAACAATTTCTGATGGATTTGGATCATACATTAAGTTAACAGTGATTGGCTTAGCTGTGTAAACACCAGAAGCGTTGTCTGGCAAACCAATCAGACGGTAACCATCGATCATTTCACCTTCGATTGAGTAACTGGTCCCCGAAAGACCTGGTTTTTGGAAAGCAGGGTAGCCATCAATTGGCTTTTTGGTCTTGTTATCAATGTAATTAACAACGAGACTAACTTCTTGAGCTACGTAATGTACTTCTTCGGCTTGATGTGCCCGATAAAATTTCTTCTTCAAAACCTTCATCGGACGCTTAAAGCCTGGAATCTCTGGTAATTCAGTTTCAAAGTAATCGCCCCAAAAGCCTTTTTTAACAATTTGTGGTTGATTTGGCAAAGGACGATCAGCTTCATCGACCAAAGTAATATGAACTTCGGCAGGAATCTTAGAGTAAACCACGTCTACATCTGGATTATCATATGGACTGAATTTTCCTTTAACAACAGTCTTGTCTGGCGTGTAGCCTTCACGTTCAGGAACTTGTACAGCAAATGGATCACCAACTCGACCTGAAACTGGACGAGGATCGCCTGCACTATGCTTAAAATCCTTATCAAACCAGAAATTAATATTAAACTTTGCTGTTGCTCGCTTGTAACGTAAGACAATGTGCTTGGTTACTCTGTCGTAAAAACCGTTAAGCAAAGATGGGTTGCTTACTAATTCGTAACCATCAGTGACAGGCAATTTAATGTGATATGCGTCCTTGTATTTCTTTTCAAACTCCATTGGTGCATGGATTGGCTTGCCACTTTCATCAAGGAAGCTAACTTCAATCTTGCTGGAAATTGGTTCATATTCAATCGTAATATCCATGCTTTCGGCAGGGAAGGTGCCTTTTAAGTTCTTGGGTAACTTAGATAATTGATAGCCTGCAAAAGACCGCTTCTTAGGATCAATGCTGTAAGCTTCTCCTGTCTTGCCGCTCTTAGTACTAGTCCCAAGAACTTCACCCTTAATCGTTTGATAAATTAGATGAATCGTCTGAGTAGTTGGCGTATAAACTACTTTTACATCTTTGCCATCAGCAGGGACCTCATATTTACGACTAGTGTAAACACGATAACCCTTAATAACTGGAAACTTAGTTGCAGAAATTTCTGTTCCTGGTCTGCCTTCATAGTGACGAATTGCTTTAGGATTAATTGGTTTTAAATCCTCGGTTACAGGAATCAAATCGTACTTAACCTCGTCTTTTAAGTAATGCAAGGTAACATGCTGAATAGTTCTGCCAATTTGATAGTTAAGTTCATTTTTTAAATTAAGCTTATATCCTTTAACTTCGGGCAAGTCAGATAGCTTCAAGTGAGTTCCCATCTTATCGGTAAAAATAAAGTCATTTCTAATCTTTTTGCCCTTATAAGTAAATGAAACCACGATTGGTTTGGTCGGATTTTCTGGACGCTTGTTAGCTGGTTTAGGCTTTAAGTCAGGTTCATCTTGAACTGAAACCGTCTTACCATGCTTATCATCTTTCTTAACCGTTGTGTCATGATTATCGGTGCTGGCTTTCTTAGCAGTTTCGGTATTATCAGCATTGCTTTTATCCGAATCAGCTTTGGATTGTTCTGGGGATGCAACGGTTGGCTTAACGTCATTATTAGTGCCTTTGCTATCTTCCTTTAACAATTCTGCCATTTTGGTAGAACCACCAAGACCTGCAGGAACTTTAATGTCCTTACCATTCTCTTTCTTGCTTTCTACTGGTGAATCTTCATTACGCTTATGCTTATCTTTTTCACCAAAAATATTTCCAAAAAAGTTTGCCATGAAATAAACCTCCGTAAAATATGCTAATGATTTTTTACAGTTATAAATTTACCAAGTTGAAAAAATATTTGTGACTTGCTCAAAATTAGCCAAAATGGTCACTAGAGTTTCCTCTAAAATGTCATAAAAGCTTAATTAGATAGCATTTGTGACAATCCAGATTAAATAAAAACCTATATGCAAAATCCTCTAAAATACTTGCAAGGAGGAATTTTTATGGCAAAAAAACGAATCAGTCCAATCGCTCTACAATATCAACCAGATTTAAAAAAGACTTTAGTCACCATTAACGGAAAAAATGGCATAGTAGTAGTTAAGTTGACAGACGAAGAGTTGGCAAGCCTTTACTATGATGTAAAAGCTTCTTACCAAGCTCGAAAAGGTGACATCCCCAAAGAAACAGTTGATGCGGTTAAAGGAATCAAACCCAAATTAAAACCTGAAAAGGCAAAGACAGTTACTATTTCCAGCAAGCTTTACCAAGAGTACAAAGAGCTTTATATCAAAGATAAAAAACTAAAAATGGAAAACAATTTGCTGAAAAAAGAACTGCATCAGCTACATCAGACCAAAACAAATATTTTCAGTAAGCTCAAACATCGCTTTCAAAAAGCATAGGCAAGCAAAAAGCACTCTGCATTCACAAACAGGGTGCTTTTATTTGTTTTTTGTTTTTTGATTGATAATGATTACTGTGCCAAGCATAATCGAACCTAATGTCGTTAGAGCAATCCGCCAGCTAAAGTTGATTGTAATTACGTTCATCCAAACAATTAGGATCGTAACTACTGGCAATCCAATTCCAAGCAATTTTAAAGTATCTTTGTAATACAAATACTTAAACTTATCCCACTTGCTTTGTCCTGCGTATTTTTGCAACTCCAGAGGGGGATGCATTAAATAGCTAAACTGCCATGGGATTAAGAAGCAGAAGAGGATAAAAAATAAATACGTTAATATCAGTGATAACCAAATATCCATGAATACTGTCAATCCTCCCTAAAATGCGTCAAGGTAAGTGTAAACACAAAAAACTATCATGATAATGATTAAGCCAACGCCAAAGGCACGATCAATAAGCTTTTCACGCTTTAAAGCCTTTTTTTCACGCTCTATTTCTGATTCTCGTCTTAGCGGCTCACCACTTTCGACTTGTTTAACCTCTTTGGGTGACAGCATATGAATAACAAAAACAGCAGAAGCCATATTGTAATTATCATCCATAACTGAAACTTCAACAGGATAATCACCCGACTTAGTGAAGTCTACTGCACTTGCATCATACACGACTCGATCACTAATGTCTTTGCCGTGACAATCTTTAGCAACAATCTTTACCCAATCCTCGATTGAATATGGCTCATCGTCTTCATCAATTATTTGTACATAAGGGTTAGGATCCGCTTTAGGATCTTGTGGATTATAAATTTTAATACTTGGTTCTTGATTTAATTCATTCATATGTCCGTGTGTCCTTTCTTGCTAATAATCATAGCTGATTTTTAGCAAAGAAATCGTTTATGTTCAGAAAGGCCAAAATCTACAATCCAAAATTAAGCAAACACTAAAAAGTGGCGAAAGATACGTAGGAAAAACTAAATTAAAAGTAAAAAGCACAACATAAAAATTTTTTCTTCGATTCATAACGCATTTTTAGCAAAATCAAGAAATGTCACATAATTAAGACCAATTAGATAAGCTAGTAAAGACAACTGAATAAAATAAAAACAAGGGGGCTTTAAGTATGTCATACGGTAGTCCATGGGGGACAATTAAAAAAATCTGGAGTTGGGTCTGGATGCCTTTACTAGTTATTATCATTGCTATCGGTTTTACGCAACTAGTGGCTAAGCCAACTACAGTAGATGGACCATCAATGGAACCTAACCTAAAAAATGGTGAAAAGGTCTGGGCTTTTAAAACAGCGCCCATTCATCATGGATCTGTAATTGTTTTTAATGCTTATGGGGTAGATCCTGAATTAGCATCAGAAAAATTATACGTAAAACGTGTAATCGGAATGCCTGGTGATAAAGTTACTAGTAGTCAAGGCACAATCTACGTTAATGATCGACCAATCGATCAAAGCTATATCTCTAAAAAAGAACAGAATAAGAGCGGCGGTAATTGGAATCTCAAAAAGCTGGCTAAAAAAAATGATTGGAAAACTAACAATGATACTTTAACCGTTCCAAAAGGGCAATATTTTGTCATGGGAGACCATCGAAGTGTTTCAAATGACTCACGCTATTTCGGTTTTGTACCACGCAATAAAGTTTTAGGAGTAGTAAAAGTCTTCTGGTGGACTGGTAATACTACAGAACAAGGCAAATATAATATCGACAAACAGTGGAAACATTTTTATCAAGCAGGTGGTCAAAGTGAATAAAGACGAAGCCTACGATTTAATGGATCAGAACAATATTCGATTGGTCAAAATAATGAAAATCTCTGGATGGTTGGACATTGGCTATGGCCTATTAGCTATTACAATCGGTATTGCAGTATTTGGCGCATTTTCAATCTTAGCAGTACAAGGATTAACTAGTTGCATTTTCGGTTGTGCTGTACTTTATCGTAATCATTGCTTAGATTATTATTCTTGGCCGTATTCTGATACTTTATTATTTTTAACAATTATCAATTTGTTTTTTGGCTTTTTCGTTGCTAGTTTGTTAATGTTCTATGGATATGGACTTAGAAAACAAATTAATGAATTATGGACTAGGGTAGAAAACGAAGAATATGAAGACTAAAGTCAACCGTCTAGAACTTATCTAGGCGGTTTTTTGATACAAAAAAAGATCAGCAATTAGCTGATCTTAATTAAATTATTTAAGCATTCGAAACGTTTTAAATGAGTGAATCAGAATCTTTTTTTACTCTAGTCGCAAGCTCATGACGAATGTTCGCGCTAGTTCGAAAAGTAAGAGCATACTTTGGCTTCATTTTCTTATTTGAATTAACTCGCTTAATAATTTCATCGTTGTTAGGCCTGACTTCTTTTCTCCAAAATTTACCTAAATTAACTAATGAAACTTGATTGTTATTATCGAAAACTTCCATCTGAATTTGTGCAATCAGTGCTTTTATAACTTTATCGGTATCTACTTGAGTAACCCCTGTACGTTTAGCAATGGTCCTAACTAAACTACCCGTAGAAACTTTTCCTTTAGGATTCTTATGCTCGTTATTATATTTTGCTTGCTTTCTCGACATCTAATACCCTTCTTTGTTTGTATTTATTTTTAACAGTTAGTAATTTAGCAAATTTAAAGAAGACCAAGTCATTTTTTTAAAAATAGAAAAAATGCTCTATCGCTTTATTATTTAATTTATCGAGTAAAATGGCAATTATTATGCACACAACACACAATTAAAATGATTATCTATGCAATTAGTCTTTTTATCTGAAATACGATAAAATAAAAGAGTCAACTTTTCAGTTGACTGAGTAATTCTTCATGTCTTTCATGTTTTTACTCAATGCTTAAACTTTAACGAACTGGAACGCTAATGTTTCAGTTTTTTGATGCTTAAAAATAGAAATGCTAAATAGCATATTTAGAAATGGGGGATGGTAATTCTTAAATTTACATCCCCCATTCTTCCTTTAAAGGTCCTTTAAAGGACCTTTAGGGATTCTGCATCCTTACTGCCACAAGGGATACAGAACATTAAAGTAACAAAATAGGAGGAAAATCAGGCATTAAAGTAACTCAGGCTGAGGAAAATCGGGTATTAAAGTAACAATTTGTGAGGTCATATTGCTAAAATTTTTGCAAAAAAGGTAACAAAGTAGGAGAAAAATAATCCGCTAAATATACTATGTTTACAGTCAAATTATATAGCTAAAAATAGAAAGAAATAGCAATTTGAAAATTGCAAAATAGGAGGAAAATAACTATTAAAGTAACATAATAGGAGAAAAATAATAAAATGGATAACAAAATATGAGTATAATAATACGAGATGCACAAATAAAGTAACAAAAATAGAGGAAAACCTTGCTTTTGCATGCAAAAAAGGGTAGAGTTAACTTAAAATCTTTCAAAGTACTTTAAAAAAGTATTTTTAGGTTAGAAAATTTTACCATTTTGGTGAAAAAGAGGGTTAATTATGAACGAGAAGTCTGGACAGCAAAATAACACTAAAATAGTATCTGAAAATTTGCGACCTTATAACAAATATGCAGTGGCTAAATTTAGAAATGAACTTACAGATGTCATTTATCCAAACTTCGCAAAAAGCGGACATCAATACAGTCAAGTACTTCTTAATATCATAATTTCTGATGCCAACCAAGAAAAACAAGCTACGTTAGACTTAGACGGTGAAGAAGTTATGAAAGCCGTTAATTTTAAATCTACAAAGCATATGTCTTTAAGTAAAGCTTTAAAAACTTTATTTGATGATATGCAAACAACGATTGATCTAACTACTGGTCAAGCTTGGACCAAGATTTATTTCTTTAGTGAAGTCGATTACAATCAAAAAACTAGAAGATTAAGAATAGAATTAAATACTAAAGTAATTCCGTTATTAACGAACTTAGAAAGAAATTATAATAAAACGTTAACATATGATTTAGCTTCATTAACGGGAAATTATGTTGCTACTCAACTTTATCTACTATTGCGTCAATACCGACAAATAGGACGCACCAAAAAACTTTCGATGAAAGACGTGATTGCTAGATTTCAGGTTCCCAAGAGTTATCAAAAAAAGCCTACGTATATCGAATCAAGAGTCTTTAAAAAAGCAATAGATTTATTGGAGGAAAAACATTTATTTGAGGATATTAAGGCATGTCCTATAACTAATCCTAAAGACATCGGTAAAAGTAGGACAGGCAATAGGGGAAGGCAAAAAATCCTAGGCTATTATTTTACGTTCAAGACTCAATACGACAGATTGGAAGTTGCACCGAATTCTGATAATTTAATCGAGCAACAAATAAAATCTAATCAAGAATGGGTTGATAATTTAAGAAAATCGCTGATTAAGTTAGAAACTGAAATTTTTGATATGAGTCGTGATTTGGATCTTCCTGAACAAGAAAATCCTATGCCTAACTTTGAAAATATCAATATTAGAAATATGGATTTATCGAAGTTTGACGTAGGTAGTGAACTTTTTAAGAAAAGCAGTTACGCTCAAAAATTGTTAGAAACAATAGAAAAGTTACAGGATCAGAAAGATAGATTAAAACAGGAACTTGAGACTCAAAAGAATGCTCAAGAGCTAAATAATAATGCTATTAAAAACTCTGATGATGAGTCACCTTCTTGGTAAAAAAGCTGGGGCGAGAAAAAAGAATGGTTGAAAATAAAGGATTGAGTAATCCGCACGGAGCTATCTATGTAGTTAGTACCGCAAAAGATGCAGAAGCAATATCTGATGTACATGATAATAGGGGCAAAAGGAAGGCTATCTTCGATGCAATTTCTGTTCATAGTTTGAATTTAGACGTTGAAAATACAAATGTAACTCAAAAGCTCTTAAATGACATTCAAGCTGTACAGAATAAAAAAACTAGTAATAACAATAGTGTTCCTAAGAATCTCGATGAAATCACGGAAGCAGTTAAGCAACGGCTCGAAAGTTTTGTTATAGATCAACATAGAAAGACTGTGGACTATAATCCAACTTTTTTAATTGCATTAGATAAAGATGATGCCGAAAGATTCTCTGATGTAATTGAAAGTACGTTAAGAACCAACGGATATAATGCTTATACAGTTAGCTTGGCAAGCAGTGGGGAACAAAAGACACTTGAAGAAAGTAAAAAACTAAATCCTAATGCTTTTAAATCAGCAATTATTAATACTTATCTAAATCCAGATAATCAAGCTCAACAATTTTTTGATTGGATTCTTCAAGGCTATGCGCCATCTTTACGGACAGGATGGAATAAATTGGATTCTATTTTAGGTGGCGGAATCAATAATGAACTTTATGTGTTAGGTGCAACACCAGGCTTAGGTAAAACGACATTGGCTTTGCAAATGGCAACCTATTTGGCACAGACTAAACATCATGTTTTCTATTACGCACTTGAGATGTCTGCTAAACAAATGATTGCTAAGACAGTTAATCGTTTTGCTTTTCAATTGAGTGGCTATGGTGAAGTTTACAATGAAGTTCTAGAAGCTAATCCACTTGAACAGTTGCCTAATTTTTTCAATGTTTATAAAGGACATTGGAATTTAACTTGGGGAAGTAAATCTGGACAACAGATCATGACAGCCCTTATAAATGGGTTAAAAATGTACAATGATCTTTCGCCATATCTTCATTTGAAAGATAATATGACCAAGAAACCTACTGTTAGTCAAGTCAAAGAAGATATCAGAAATTTTATTTCCCGTACTGGAGAAAAGCCTGTAATATTTATTGACTATTTACAGCTTTTACAAAGTAGCGATGATCTTTCACAATCAACGGCTAAGCAACGAGTTTCAGATGCCATCTGGGATTTGAAAATAATATCACGAGACTTTCAAATTCCAGTATTTGTAATTAGTTCTTACAATCGAGCTTCATATACTGATTTGCATGCAGGTATGACTGCGTTTAAGGAGTCAGGAGATATTGATTACTCAGCGGAAGCTATTATGACCATGAGCTATGATTTCGATCATACCAAGATTACGAATGCGCCTTCTGAATACAACAAGTTTTTCAATAAAACTGTTGGAGAATGGTTTGAAGCACAACTAAAAGATGCTAAAAAATCTAAAGATAGGGGTCAAATAGTTCAAGAAGGAATTAATTTAACTCAAATGCAACCTAGCCAGGTTATACGTTTAAGTATGCTTAAAAATCGTTTCGGAGGAATTCCAACTCCAATTTATTTTGAGTTTAAACCTCGCTTTGATTACTTTTGTGAATTGAATGATAGCTTTACCCCAATCAACTCCAAAATACCGTCTATTAAAGATATACATACGATTATTAAAAGCAATCGCCTAATTAATACCGAACAGTAAAAAGCACTCACACTGCAATGCAGAAGTGCGAATGCTTTTTGTATGTCTAAAATTCCGTTATTTGTAGCGACCGTATTCATTTCTACGATTATTTTCCTGCTTTTGCCGATCATAATCGGATTTGAGCCATTTTTGAGCCTTATTCAAATATGATTTACCCGTTTGCCATTGTTTTTTACCGAATTTTTTGGCTTCTTCCCATTCTTGATGCTCAAAGGCTTTAGCGTCACGTCTGGCACGACTATCTACGTGATTGTTCTTGTCATTATATTGACGGTAGAGATTATGTTTGCGACTAAAACGATTAAAATCGCTTTTGTTTTGTTTTTGATGGTCATTGCTGTAGTGAGATTGCAAGGCTGGCGGAAGCTGTTTAACTCTCATATCTAAATCACGTTTAGCCCGACCATTCGCAAGATTAAATCTGTATCCAGGTTGTACGTTGTAAATAAAGACATTAAAGTTTAGTGATTTATCAGTGGAAATAGCTTGTAGGTTAATACCGACTGCCATTTTATCGGATCCTTTAAAAACAGGCGTTGCTTGATAAATTACTTTTTTATTTGCTTTCAAGGCATTGCGTATTTTAGTTTCGTAAATTGTTTGAAGCTGTTGATTCGAGTACGCTGTTTGAGTAAACAGATTTTTGGGATTATTTTGATCGCCTGATTCATTTTGCGGATTGTATTGACCGTTTTTGTCGATTCCTGCGGAAACAGAGTAAGCAATCAAATGTCCTCGATTATAAATTTGATTACCGCCATGATTGTAATGCCAACCAGTTGGATTGATATACTGCCTTACTCGCAAGGAGCCGTTAGCCAAGTTGCGCTTTTCTAAAAAACCAGTATTTGATGAAGACGTACGGTTGAGTCTATCTAAGTTTTGATAGATCACTTTATTGGTCTTCCAACTCTTTGGATTTAAGGTTGACTTGTTGTTGTTAATGGCAATATAGCCGTACGTGCCGTTCTTAAATTTGGAGTTGGCTAACTCTTGATATTGAGATTTGGTAATCCCACCAATGCCTTTTTGTGGAGCAGGAGAAGCTTTCTGAACATTGTCCTGCTGATAAGCTTGAGATTGGTAGGGCTTAGTTAGTTTGTTAGAGCAACCAGTAAGCACTGTAGTTACGGCAATGGTCGCTACTAATGACAAGCCTGCTTTCTTTAGCCAAGTCTTTATTCTATTGTTCTGATTCATTTTTAACCTCACTAAATTAGATCAAATAATGCGATTGCCATAATTCCTAGAATAGTGACAATCATTGTCATTTTGCTACTGTGATAACTGTCAATTACCATTTCTTTAGTTGTCATACTTTCACCTCTTTAGTCTTTCTGATGCCTTTAATTGTAAGGAACTAGAGGAGATTTAGTGGCTTTTTTCTAAAGCGAGGGAAATTAGAAAAATACTAGATTGGAGTAAAACTAAATTTAAAGGCAAAAAGCAATACAATCTAACCATGAAAAATGAAATTGACAATAATCAGAAAGAGAAAGTAGTGGTTATATGAATACTTTGAGTGGCAGTAATACTGTTGACGAGTTGTATCGATATTTGGATTCTTTATCAGCGATGGAATTGGAATTATTGTTATTGCATTGCTATTACTCTGCATATGCTAAGATGCCAAAAGATTCTCATTCACAAAAAATGTATCAACGTAAGTTTGCTCAATATCAAAACGTCCTTAAAAGTTTTAGTAAAGATGCGCAAAAAGCAACACAAGATGCATATCAGAAATTTCATAATCGAGTAACAGACCTTTATGGCATGGTTTATGACTATGCTCACAAAAGTTCTAAGTATAAAAGTCTGCTCATGGTAATTTAGGTGGGGATTAGGAATGACCAAATCAAAGCAAACCAAAGAAATAAAAATTAAAGTAGGGAACTTTACGATTAAAGATAAATTCTTAATGGCTGTTGCCCCACTTTACGATGCTATTCGAAGACAAAAACGAAAGAAAATTGCTAAACAAATTGCTACCAAAGCTCAAATTGTTCCTGGCGATGACTTTGAGTATCAGTGGTTAGCACTGGGAGATGGTTGGTATTCTAGACGAGTAGGCAAGTTTACTTTTGATGGCAATCTTTTGTACTTTAGATTAGTGAAAACCCGTTCTTTTCTACATCCAAGTATTGCCATAGAAATATTTGATGGTGAATTTCGCAATTATGTTGCTCTGATTTCACTCAATCGTTTTCTACAAAAGTTTGAACGAATTGGCATTGATAATGGATTGGAACCTAACGATACCGTTGGACCAATTTTCGGAGATAAGCTATTAAAGCAAATGCTTTTAAATGACGAAATTTTACGTTATGTAGCTTATAAGCTAGCCTGCATGGGTAGTTTAGAAGAAATAGGGATTAGGCTTGCACTGAGTCATGTGATGATGGAACATGATATTGGAAAAATGCCAACAGAGGATCCAGATGAATACCAAGATAACGATGTGCGATTCTCTAAAAGGTAGGTAACAAAAAAGCACTGATGAATCAATCATCGTGCTTGCTAAGTTTCAGATTATTTTATGATACTTATTCTTTTCTTTTTCTCTTTGTACCTTTTTCTCATGATGTTCCGACAAGTGAATAAATGCTTCAATCAAAAGGTAACTGCCTATTGCTATAAACCATATTGTTGAAACGATAGTGTGATAAAGGTCTGGGTTGTACAGCAGTAAGCCCAATGCAAATAAACCATAGATTAATGATGCACCTGCGCCAGCTCCAACTAAGCTCCAAAAAAAGACAAACATTTAGATCACCTCTCTGTTAATTTCTTATAGTTTTAGATTATCAGAAATGGATGCCAAATTCAGAAAAACTTAGAAAAATTTTTGAAAAATACAAAAAAACAGCAAATTCACTCAAAAGAAGGAGAAATTTATGAATGAAGATGTAGTAATTATAGCTGTGAGTTCAGACGGAGCAGAACAAATTAGAATCACTTTTAGCAAGCAGAGCTTTAGAAATTTGCAACAGGTAGTTGCCAATATTCTAGGAGCAACTTTACGTCAAGATGAAGACGACAGTATTCTACTTCGTTTGCCCAATACCTATCCTCGAAAGCAACGCAATAACTTAGCTAAGTTTCTGCTACATCCAGAGCGTGAAGGTACGCTCAATGATGATGAAGTATCTAGCTTACGGGATGCACTAAATTATAAGCTGACTAATGAGCCCAAAATTGTTCAAAGTATACTGAATAATCAGAATCAATATTATGCTACTTTAACACCTACTAAATGGGAGCAATTTTTAGATTTTTTAAATGCTTCGTGGATGAACAAACTAAATTGGTCATTTTTGTAAGCAATGGATAAGCAAAGGTGACATTTTTCTTACTTATTAAGGAAAAACACGCAAAGATACAAAAAGACTATAATATTTTTAAAAGTAAAAATTAAAAACACGCCCAAAAAAGGACTACCTAGCGACTGGTAGTCCTTTTTGTTGTTATGTGCTTAATTCCTAGTTTGCCTGTGCCTGAACATTGTCATTCAAGTAAGGAATGTTAGGCAGATTATTTTCTAATTCATCTGCATACTGCGATGCGTAGTAGCAATCTAAAAAGAAATCATCTGCATGAGTAAGCTCGATTTCGTTACTATCTTTAGCATAATTTGTTTTGAAGTCAGTGATTACCAGATCGGCGGGTCTAGTAAACAATACTCTACGCTTCTCCTTTAATGCAATGCGCATTAATTCTTCCGTGCTTTTATCGGATAAGTAAATCTTAAGGCATAAGCGTCTGACTTCATAGCTATTCTCCACTAAAACACTCTGTGGAGAGCAGACCTTAGCATAAATGTATTGATCGGAATTATTCTTCAACCAACGTTTAAATGCACTTGGATGGGATGCAATTCTTTTTTTATTTAAGCTCAATGGCTTAGTGGCGATAACCGAATTAGTCAAATTGCTTAGTTGTTCAAATAATGGAAAGTCCATGTTTTTCCTCCTATAAAAATAATGCTTAAACTTTTGCAGTCAAGATTCATACTTGCTACAAATACATAATACGATCATATTAATCTAAAGTCAACAGCAAATTATCTTAAAAGATAATAATATACATAAAATAAGAACTTAAATGATATATTAAGCGACTATAAAGCCACAATTATAAATACAAATATAATAAAACGATATAAAAGTATCTTAAAAGATAATTAAGTGTAGACAAATGGCTCATTCTGCATTATACTAAAGCTACAAAGTTTATTAGGATTTTCAATTAAAGGAAGCAACATGACTGAAAAAAATTGGAGAACAGAACGTGGCTCTGATGCCGATAAGGCAGAGAGATTTGTTAATAATCACGTTAAAAACGGAATTACATGGGATCAAATGTCAGAAATGGTAAAAGTACCTAAAAGAACCTTGATTGGGCTAAAACAGAACCCTCAGCGCTTTAAAACAGGAAAGTGGGAAGTTATCAGCAACTTAGCTAAAATGGCTGATAAGCGCTATGAAAGCCAAATACTAGGTGACAGACCAAATTTATCAATACAAGCTATTAAAACAATTGTGAAGCAAAAACTCCCTGGCGATAAACCAGTTGACAAAGCTATGAGAAAAATTTTAATTACTGATCCATTAGCATTAGCGGAAATTGCTAAAGCTTTGGAGAATGAAAGGGATGATGAATAATGAGAAAAGAATTGAAACATGATTTAATTGCGAAGGCAGGCAATAAGCAATATACGGCTCAATATAGCAGTTGTGGTTTTAGACATACAAATGGAGAGATGACTCCTACCATTTGTTTAGCCAATATCCAAGATGAAGATGAAAATATTATTGCCGATCACATGTGGTTTAATTACACTTCTGATTTTCGTAAATTAGGTGAATTAAGACATGGTGAAGAGCTTAAATTTGTGGCCCGTGCCAAAAAATATCATAAGGGACATGGATTCTCTAAACAGGACTATAAGCTGACCAATCCTAAGGGTTTAGAAATCCTTGGAGACCATACTTATATTCCTTTACCTAGTACTAAAAGATTGATGATTGGCTATGTTTTGATTAAAAATAATGTCCATTTAGATACACCAGGTGAAGATTACATTGGCATGTACAATAAATGGGCTAGAGATGAGTATGAAAAAATATTTGGTGAGCTAGCAAAAAATTAACATGTTAAATGGCAAAACTTGCGAATAAAACGAGAAAAAAAGGAAAAATAACTATGAAAATACTTGATAAAATGACAGATGAATTGAAGAATACGCTATCGGATAACTTTAAAATCAACCAATATCCAATTAATGCAAAAAACAGCTACTTATCCATTATTTATAAAACAGAGCCTAATGTATTTGAGGTTGATATCTACTGTCAAGATAATGAAGCAGATAAACTGAAGTTGCAGGTTGAATTGAACAAGACTAGTGATATGACATTAATCAAAGCTGTTAAAAGTATTATTGAAATTTATCAGTTTTATGCTAGAAAGAAATTATTTTCTAACGATTAAATAGCAGTAAAGTTCACGAATGTAACGAAGGAAATAGAAATGAATAAAGAAGATACTTTAGAAAAGGCAATGGGCCTAGACGTAAACAATTTGAAATTTTTGAAACAAACAAAAAATATGAATAAAAAAACAACTAAAATTTCTGATTTAAGTCTAAAAAAAGCATTTCTATTATTAGAAAAAGACGATGTTAGTTCTGAATTGCTTGAGCAAGCTTTGCTAGATAAAAGAAAAGGCATTGCACAATTTTTTAGGGAAATTGCTAAAAAGAATAGACTTAATATAGCCTTACAGGTAATAGAGCTTTATCGACAAAAAGGTATCTATTTTTCAACAGAAACTCACGATCAAGTAGCTAACGGTACTTGGCAAATCAATGATAAAGGTGTTGCAAAGCCAAGAATTGATGAAACTCATGATTATTCTCAACTTTTTCCTAAACGTTACACTGTTTCTAGTTATGTGTCATGGTCAGACAAACATTGTGAAAACATTGATGATCTAAATTTTAGCTGTGATAGCCTGAATGAATTAATTCTTTGCTTAGCTACTTATCTTCCATCAGTACTGCCATACAAGGACGTGATGGTTGCGAGAAAGACTAGAAAAGATCTTTGATAACAGTAAAAGAACGAATAGTACGCAAAAAAAGGATATGCATAATTAGCACATCCTTTTTTAGTACCTTTTTTAAGCCGATGGAGTATAGCTGATATAGTATTGGTGCAAGATTCAAAGATTAGTGAAGGAACTTTCTCTTTAAGCCATCCCAAGCCATAGCAACTGAGCTAAGCATTAAAGCAACACCAGAACCTAAAAGAACTGATGATGATTTCTTGTTACCAGTTTGAGGTAAGGTTGCACTTGAGCCAGAGCCACCGATATCACTAGAACCTACGTCTGCAGAGCCAGAACCGCCCACATCACCTGAGCCTGCGTTTGAACTAGAACCAGTTGAAGCCGAACCAGAATCTTTACCATCGCAATTTGCGTCTGAACCAGAACCACCATTGTTATTCTTGTCTACTGCACCTGCAACAGAGTTCTTGGTTTTCTTACTTTGCTTGTTCTTCTTGTTCTTCTGAGTATCCTTAGCGTCTGCTTTGACATAGATAACATCCACAATTTCGTCTTGGGTCATGTATTGTGGCAAACCATTGTCAAGAGTTGCATGTACGTATGGTTGATCGCTTAGCCACATGTATTGACCAGTAAGAGTAGCAAATTTCTTGTTTTGCAACTTCATGCCTGCAATCTTAGGTGATTTGACATCTTTAAGTTTGTAAGCAGGAGTAGACAAAATTGAAGTGTTCTCTGAGGTGACATTGCCATTAGTATCTCTAAGGACTTGAACAACAGCAACCTTTTGGTTCTTTTCGTCTTGTTGCTCCTTTGGAGTTAACTTATCGGAAGCAACAGTTTCGTATTTAACAGTTTCAACAGCAGAATCAGCAAGCTTGTTGCCTTCTTCGTCAACGTAGTTAATAGTACGAGTCATGTTCTTCACATTAAGAACTGTATAACCTGGAACGGGGACTTCATCCTTAAGAGCAGTTGTAGGGTCCTTAGTATAAACAACGTTAATTACTTCATCTTGAGAAAGGTTTGAGTAGAAACCAGTCTTAGGGTCCTTGGTTTGAGTGCCATCAAGTGACCAACCTTGTTCAGGGATAGTTGAGTATTGAGTACTCTTAAGCTTATAGCCACGAACAGATGGTGAGACAACTGATGCAAACTTAGGAACTACATTGGTAGCAACACCATTAACGATAGTAAATGCACGATTTACGGTTTGATCGCCATTCTTAGTAGTAAATACTTCACCAGTGTGAGTTTCAACTACATCTGGGGCAACGGTTTTGCCGTCTTCATCAATATAGTGAATTGTACGAGTGATCGTCTTAGCCTTGTCAACAGCAGTCCACTTAGTGTTATCAAGAGTTGTACCAGTAGGAGCAACCGTTTCGGTATGGGTTGATGTAGTGTCATCAGCGTGCATAACCAAAGGTGAACTGGTAATAGCGCCACCACAAATGAGTAAAGCACCCAAAGCGGCAGTTGAACGAACTAAAACCTTTTTATTTCTTGGCTTAAATTTCATATGAAATACCTCTTTTTAAAATAAATTAAAGTTTACAGATCTAATAATAAAGAGATTACTGAAATTTTGGGGAATTCTTCTGAAACCGATAAAACCCACACTAAAACCTTTACAATATTAAGCATGAAGACAACTAACACGCCATTTACAGAGTAAAAGAAAAAAGAACGAATAGAGTATTAATTAAGAAATTGACTTGACAATTAGAAAATTTGCCCAGTTTGTGCAAACGATTTACTGCGAGCAATTAACCAACCACTATATTTTGAATGTTGCTTGAGATATTGTTTATAATTGTATTTTATCCGCTGTTCAGTACAATTTAGGTATTTAGCAACTTGAATGTCACTTAAATTAGCTAAAGTATAATCGACCATTGGAATGCTTTGCTGTTGCAATCTTGCCATTTCATTGTTTGATTGAATGTGTGAACGCATTTGCTCATAAGCACTTTGATACCGTACTCCGTGGTACATGTGTTTAGATCCTTGCCAAGCAGAATAGATACCATCATTTAGTTGCTTGGCTTTTTCCCAGATCAATTTGCGCTTTTTAGCTAAATCATCCCTAGTAATATTGTATTGTTCAACATCTGCTTTAAAATAGATTTCATCCCCTTGGAGTAATTCGTGGGGGAGGTTGAACCATGCCTGATTAAGCTGAACCCAACAATGATCGGCAATAATTGGGTTGCCGTCTTGGTCAATGTAAGTATCTTCACGGATATTTGCTAAGCGATTATCCGTAGAATCAACTAGATAGATATTTTTTAATAAAGCTACTGGTATAGTTTTGCCGTAAACGGCCTTAGTATGGGACAAGTGATCGAATGTTGCGTGATAATATTGGGGTGCTTGCTGATAAAAATCAGCTAAAATAACTCTTTGAATGCTCATATAATCCTCCTTAGATGCTTTTTCTGTAATTATAGGGATAATTTCACAAGAACAGATCAAACTTTCTAGGTACACTAAAATAGGTCAAAATAAAAGATCTAGCTTAATTGTAGTGAGCCGTAAAAGTTAGACACTTTTACGGCTTTTACTATGTCTAAATTAAATAAAAAACAAAAATTAGAAATTTATAATGATTGGAAATTAAGAAATAAGTCATTTAATCAGATTGCTCTTGAACGAAAAATGAATTTAAGTAGTTTAAGATATATGATTAGATTAATTGATCGATACGGTATTGAAATCTTTGATCAGCCTAATGCTAGATTTACTAAAGAGTTTAAAGAAGAAGCAATTACTAAGGCCTTAACGAGCGAAAAATCAATTTTTGATTTATCACTGGAGCTAGGATTAAGAAGTAATGGCATCTTATGCAATTGGATTCGCGAATACAAGAAAAATGGTTATAATGTCGTTATCAAGAAGAAAGGACGACATCCTGCTCATGAACAAGAACCTCAACCCATCACGCAAGGATTTAGAGAAACGGATCAAGCAACTAGAAGAAGAAAACTTGAAATTGCGTATCGTGAATGCTTACGTAAAAAAACTAAGCGCCTTGGATCAGAAACATCACGAGAAATAGCTCAGGCAATCACTGAACTAAGGCAAGAATTCGGCATAAGCTTGGATTATATCTTTGATACTCTAGCACAAAACCAAGACTTGCCTTTGATTGCTCGCAGCACTTATTACAAAGTAGTCAAATCTAAAGCCCCAACGGTTAAAAAGCCAAAATTCTTTACCAGACTCAAAGAAATCTTTGACTATCATCAAAGGCGTTATGGCTATCGTAGAATAGCGATGCAACTTAGAAAAGAAGGATATCAAGTAACTGATCGTGCTGTTCGCTATTGGATGCATAAATTTGATCTTAAAGGTAGAAGACGCAATAAGCGTAGATACTCTAGCTACAAAGGAACAATTGGCAAAATTGCTCCTAATTTGATTCACCGTAAATTCTTTGCTCCTTTGCCTAATATGAAATGGTATACTGACATCACTGAATTTCACTTAAATGGCGAGAAGCTCTATTTATCGCCAATTCTTGATGGCTACGGCGGTGATATTGTTTCTTATTCCATTTCTCGTCATCCAGACATGAATTTAGTAATGACTATGCTAGATAAGGCTTTTGCCAAAGAGAAGGCACTCAATAACTGCATCTTCCACACCGATCAAGGGTGTCAATATCAAAGTCCAGCCTATCAGCGCGCTTTGAAGCTTCATGGCATTACTCAAAGCATGTCACGCAAAGGTAATTCATTGGATGATGGTTTAATGGAGAACTTCTTTGGCCTGCTTAAAACAGAGATGTTCTATGACCAAGAATATAAATACCATAGCCTTGATGAATTAACCAAAGCAATTGAAGAATATATTGAATACTATAACAATGAAAGGATTAAGAGCAGACTAAAAGGCTTAACCCCGATCGAATATCGGAATCAAGCCTTAGTCAGCTAGAATAAATGTTTGTCTAATTTTTACGTCTCAGTACAAATTGCTAGGTCTTTTTTGGCTACCTTGTGTAGTAATAGTAGTAATGCAAGTTACCATAAGCGTCACGTCTAACAATGTAGTGTTTCTGCAAAGTTCCTTGTTGTGACTGAGTTCTTTGCTCATTCTGATTATCTTGATTTCTCCCCATGATGATCCTGCGAGCATCACTCTTTTTCTTTTTAGGTATTTTAGGAGGCTTAGGAGTATGACCTTTGACATACAATTCGTTAGTTATTGCCCGACCGGAAGCAAACTTTTGTGCTACGACAGTATCGGGTTTTTGCCAATCGGAATTAACCTTGTCTTTCATAAGGCATTGCATTGCTGATTTATAGAAGAGTTGGGCGGAGTTTTCGCCGTTGCCAGAAATTTTGCCGTCTCTGAGGTTATCATAGCCAGTCCAAACTGCAATAGAGTAATCCTTAGTATACCCGACAAACCAAGAATCTTTTGGGGTTCCTGCGTAGCTAGGAAATTTTTTAAGTTCGCTGTCGGAATATTTAACCGTACCTGTTTTACCTGCTTGATAAAGTTTAGGTATTTGAGCTTTGGTACCAGATCCTTTACTAATAACACCTTTAAGCATATCGGTAATCATATAAGCAGTTGAGGTTTTCATAACTCTTTCACCAGAATTATCATAGAGATGCTCTAAACCGTCAGGAGTTTCAATCTTAGAGATAAAATGGGGCGCATGATAAACACCTTGATTAGCTAAGGCACCATAAGCACCTGCCATCTGCAAAGTAGAAGCATTAGCCCCGATACCTACAGAGAGACCTTGACTTTTTTCAATATTAATTCCCATTTGTTTAGCAAATTTGGAAGCCTTCTGCAAGCCAACTGTCTGCAAAGTGCGAACAGCAGGTACATTTCTTGATTGTTCTAGGGCATAGCGCATAGTCATTGCACCTTGATAAGTATTATCCCAGTCATATAATTGCACGTTGGTTCCAGAGTAGACGTAAGGCGTATCATATAAGATTTCTGCGGTTGACCAGTTCTTATATTCAATAGCAGGGGCATAATCTAGGATTGGCTTAATGGATGATCCAGTGGAACGCCCAGTCTGCACTGCACGGTTATACCCTAATGCTACTTTTGGCAGGTGACGACCACCAATAATCGCAACTACGTGACCATTAGAAGGATCAACCACAGTTGCTCCAATCTGCATTTTTTCATTAGTAAATGGAACCTTATTGCTGTTAGCTAGTTCGTAAAGCTCGTTTTGGGCTTTCTGGTCAATGTTAACGGTGATTTTCAAATTCGAGTTATATGGATCAAAGCCTTTAGCTTTAGCTTCACTAACTACTTCTTTGATATATGGATCGTCAATTGTTCTTCTCTGCGAGTGATCGTTATTAGTATGCCGAGGGCGTAATCCGTAATTAATCGGCTCTGCCATTGCCCGATTCATAGTTTGCTTATCAATCTTATTATTACGGTACATTGCATATAAGACAGTATCACGTCTGTTTTTAGTTGCTTCGGGATAAAGATACGGGTCATAGCTAGTTGGAGCATTTAACATCCCTGCGAGCATTGCTGTTTGAGAGAGATCTAATTGATTAATATGTTTACCGTAGTAATAGTTAGATGCAGTCCCAATACCATAATTGTTGTAGCCCATATAAGGCTTATTAATATAGTACTCTAGGATTTTTTCTTTAGAATATCTTTGAGTAATTTGCATAGCCAACCAAGCTTCTTGGGCTTTTCTACGAATGGTTCGCTGTGATGCGTCTGTTGAAAACACCGATAGCTTAATCAACTGCTGGGTAATTCCTGATCCTCCTGCGCTGATATCATGACCTTTAATGTTGGCAACGAGCGAGCCAGCAATTCTAATTGGATCAACTCCTAATGGCTCATTGTAAAAACGCTTGTCTTCTATAGATAGTACTGCGTCTTTTAACTGTTGCGGAATTTGGTCGCTACGGATATAGTTTCGCTTATCAGAACCAAGCGATAACAGAAATTTACCGTCATTGGTATAAAGAGCAGAAGAGCCACCTGCTTGCAACTTAGTAGTGGTGACCGTAGGGGCACTTTTAGCATAGTAGGCAAATACGCCTACGCCACTGACAAAAAGCAAACCCAAAACAAGAAAGCACCAAGATAAGAAACGACCAAAATAATGCCAGAAGCCCTGTTTTCTATGATTTCTTCCTAACCTGGTTTGTGGCATTATTTCGTCCTCATTTTCTTCAAAGTCTTTATCATCATAATTATCCAAAAAACGTCACACCCTTTACTTCATTTACAAAAATCATACCGAAAAATGAAGTGAATTTTTGAAAAATCCTATTTTGCCAAAAATGCTCCATGAGAAGTTTTCCAAAACAAAAAAGGCTATCATTTGTAGCCTTTTGCATCATTTGTTATTTGGTGTAACTTTAGCAGACTTGATTAGCAATGGATAATCAATTTCTACCTTATTGCCATTCAAGCCTTGCTTATCAACATAACAAAGTATATCAGTCAGTGGATTAGCAATATGCTCAGATAGCTTGAATTTTTCTTTTGCTGATGCAGTTAAGGAGATTTCATGTTTCATTTCACTTAGCCAAACCAGCTGTTCAGGGGACGCATATTTGTCCCAATTGCTTAAATAAAGCGGTAAAAGTGGAAAGTTTAAGTTGGGGTTCGTAACTTCATAGCCATGGCGGTCTCTTAAAATCGTGCTAACAAGAATTTCTCCTAAATAGGGAGCAGAATCGGGTAGATGAATTAAAACAATACCTGTCTTTTCAGTGGGACTAAGCAATTTAAGAAAACTAACAGTGTTTTTATTTAAAAATAAATTTTTGAAAAATGGCTTGGCCACAACTCGTTGAACTGAGTTAATAACTTTGATAACCTTATAAACCAAACTAGTTTGCATGGTATCCTCTTTGTGATTTTCATAAGAATGTAGCATGGTCTCAAACCAAATAATCAGTTGTGAAAGGCGATCATAAGTATTTTGGCGCACATTATCATCTACTACATGAAGGGATTTCTCACCATTTAATAAAATTGTTAGATGATCCATTTCTGCTAGAGAATTACAATCAATAAAATTAAGCTTAACGTCTTTTACTGCATTAGCAACTAGTTCTTCTTTGCGTAAAAAGCGCAAGAAGCCATTCATTGATGTCTTCTGTTTTTTTAGATCACTAACTAAACAGTAAAGGGTACAGTAGTTATTTAGAATTGAAATATCGGCCCAATCTTTAAATTGAAAAAGTTTGCGTAAACGATGAGCCACTTGATCGACAGGTGCGTCCCAAAGATCAATACCGCAAGTATTTTCAAGCTCAGGAAAAATTAGATGAATTTGATTGCGGTCAATGCCTACATGCAATGCTTGATCTAACAGGTTATTCAGCAATACTTTATTTGGCGAAAGAATAATAACTCCTTGTGGATGGCTCTTATCTGGGTTAGTTTTGTTGCGAAATGTCTTAAGATCATGCGTGACAATGGTTTCTAACCATGTCTTGCGTATGGCAGGGTCTTTTACTAATAACACTTTTGGAATTGTACGGTCCTTAATAATTTTATTTTCATCTTTGTTGCCTGCATCCCCGATAAAGGCATCTTCATCAGCAAAATCTGAATCAACTTTAGCATCTAGTTTATTGACTTTTTGCGTGGGATCTACCGTTTTATAATCGTGAGCGATGTTTTCCTTTTTCTTATCTTTTTTAGAATTAAATAGGTTCAGTAACTTTTTTAGCATATTTTCAACTCCTTATTTTTAGCTAATTAAGAATATATACTTTTTTAGCCAAAATACAGAAAAACTTGAAACTGAAAAAAGCTTGTTTCTGAGTGAACTATAAGAATTTCGCTTAAATCTTATAAACTATAAGCAAGAAAAAACTAACCAGTGTGTAATAATATGCACTCAAGAAAATAATTAAGAAAGAAGATAAAAAATGCATTACTATAATTTAATTTATGATCGTTTATTATTGTGTGATCCTAAAGAGGGCAAGCCTGTTTTATATCCATTAACAGACAAGCAAAAGCAAGCTCTAAAAGTTAAGCATAATCAGGATATTTTAGCTGAATTAGCAGTACATTTAGATATTCGTTTAACCTATCATGAACATCCAATTATCTTTTGTGGTGAAGATTATTTTGATTCACCTATTGATTTTAAAGATAATCCAGTAAAATCAGCATTTTACGCTAATGATTTAATTGACATGACTTTTGATAAGAAAAATGAATTACATGGTTATCAGCTGGATATTTTTCCAACTGATTTAGCTCTAAAATTTCTAGGAGTTCTTAACGATACACATAGACTTAAAGCTTTTGACAAGAATCATGATAGTTTGCATATGGAAACAATTGATGGAAATCAATTAGATTGTAAATTCTGCAAATATGAGGTTGACCTTGGTGATGCATCGCTGACTACCTTACCTGTTGAAAAAGAAGAATGGTTTAAATTATTAAACCAGCATGCTGAAAGTTTCAATAATAATGATAATCACCCCGCACAATCAGTTGGTTATTCTTGGATTGATTTAGGCAAAAACGTGTCTGATGATGCAATTCTAGTTAAGACAAAAGATAATTGTACGCTAACATACCAAAATCCATCCGAAATACAGAAAAACTTGCTTTTTGAGTAAACCAGAAAAACTCCATTGAAAATCTGTAACCTATAAGTGAAGAAACGAAACTATATGGAGTTGAAAAAATTGAAAATAATTGATGAAATTGACGGACTAGATGATGCAAATTGGAATTCAGTATTAATTGATCCAGAGCCTAAATTTCAAACTGAAAAAGCTTACCTGCGCAAAGAAAAAATCTTGCACTGGATCTGTCTAGTTCAGTACGATAAATTAGATCAATTAATCACTGAAATAGTAGATGTATTACACAGTAACAAGCGATTGTTTTCACGGTATTGCTTGTACTTGCTACTCATAGATGCTAAGAAGGGTAATCCTGATAAATTGACTAAGAAGTTAAAAGAAAAACTAGGAGTAAACTATGTTTGAAACAAAAAAGTGGAAGACCTTTAAAAGTGAAGGGTATCAAAATAAGCAACGGAACTACGTTCTTGGCTATTATTATGGCTTCTTTTTGGTTTTAGTTGGCATATTTGGGATGATCTATTGGTTATTTACTATTCACCTCTATGGGATTAACTTTGATTTTGCGGCAACGATTTTCTGCAATGTCTTTTTTTGGAGTGGATTAATTGTTGAACATATTTTTAGGAAAAAGGAACAACAATTAGAAAAAACTGCTGAAACATCGAGCGAAGGTTAAAGCAATCAGAAAAGATCATCAACGTTGCAAAAATACCATCTATGTAATATCATGTTGAATTGACAAATAATTGACTAATTAAGAGGTACAAAATGAATCAATATCTAACTGAATTAGGCAAGAACAAGTTGAGAAAGATGATATATGATGTTCTGGTCAAAAAGCGTGACTTGCGATTAAAAAATACTGACATGGGTAGTTATGAGTATCAAGCAATTCAACAACGTGAAATAGCCGTATCAATCTTATTTGATAGTCTTATTACGTGGGAAGAGATCGGTAGTGACGATAAAAATACGATTTTTCATTACGAAAATCTTGTGAATAGTGAAAGAGAACTTAAGAACTTCGTAGATAATGGAATTGTATGGAAAGACTATTTAACTATTGAGGGATTAGAAAAGCTGTTAGATAAATATAAACAGGAATTAATTGCAAAACAGGCTTCATGGCATGATGGCGTATTCGAAAACCTTCCTCAAATTGACTCAATTACAGATGTAAAGCAATGTACTGTCAATACAAACTACCTTGAACGACAACAAGGATTTATTGCCATTTTTCAAGCCTTTAAAATACCTCGTCAAAAAGTAATGTATGTTGAAGATGAAGTGCGTAATTCAATATACACGATGAGTATAAATGAAATGGGTGGTTACGAGTACAAGCAATTAGCTCATTATGAAGTCGAGAAGGATTTCTAAGCGAAAATAAGCATATATCATTGAAAAAAAAGGAAAATTATGTCAGATATTAAGAAGATTACTAAGCACGGGCAAGATTCAATGCTATTTGATTGCGACAACTGCAATAATACCGTTAATATTGATTTTTTCGATCTATTAAAAGCAGAAGACAATCCTCATTGCCCTATTTGTGGCGCAGGGGGCGACCACTTAACGCTTGTTGAATGATGTGTTTAAATGAGAAAAAAGATGATACCCTGCCATCCATCTAATGATGGGCGGTAGGGTATTTGAAATTGAAACATAGTCAAGGCCATTTTTGTCAAGACCGAGTTTTTCTACTAAAAAGGCAAAAATATGGTCCTGTTTAAAAATAGAGAAAATCTGAAAAGCCCATTTTGACATGATAATATTACTCTTAACATTAGTAATTCAACAAAAGATTGAGGGGGTTCATCATGCATAAAAACAAAAAATTGATAGTTATTTCATTTACTATTCTAATGGGATTAGGTCTAACAGGGATGCGAGCTTCGAAGGTACAAGCAATTTCCTGGGGTACTAAAGTACCATATGTCACACCTAAGCAAACTCGTGGTACCTGGTATTACAAAGAAAATGGTACGATCAAGAAATTGGTTATTACAGCTCATACTTCTCGCGGTAAAAAGCTTTATAAGATTTTGCCAGCAAAAGAATTTAATAAAATGTCTGCTAAATTAATTAGGGCTGACGAAAAGAACCATTATCGGGTATCAAAGAAAATCAGCGCTAAATGGTTACAGGCTAAAACAATCCATAAACATGGGGCTATTGGATTTAATGCTGATGGCTGGTTAGCAGGGGCAGGTAATGGCACTTATTTCTTACCGATTCAAAAGATTCGTCATGGCAAAAAAGTTCCAACACTGAGAATCGGTTACGGCGCTGGTAACTGGAGAATGACATACGCTTACAAAAGTAAGGCTTTAGCGAAATAATAGCAAATGGAGTAGAAGGTAGAAAAAATATGAAAATCAATGAATTAAAAAAGAATGGCTTGCATCTTAGCATTGAGTGGAAAAGAGTATTAACTTATTCTAGTGACATTGAAGATGTGACAGATAAGGAACTCCAAAATGTTAAATCCGTTACTGATTATCTTGATTTGGATTCAGTTTGGCAAAAACATGATGTAGACGACAGTGAGTCCATCTCTGAATCAGAACGATATACTTTAATTGACAATCAAGGAAACGTTCTAGTAGAAGATTTAAGTATTGAGGAAATGGATCAGTTTATTAAAAATCTAAGGATGTTAGATATTAAAAATTCAAATTGGAAATCATTAAATCTTAAAAGCTTAAAATAGAAAAAAGCCATTTTGACAATCTAGTCAAGATGGCTTTTTTGCGTTTTGGGTAATAGAAGAAATTGCTTCTTGTAAGCTCATGCTACCTTTACCACCAGGACGGTCCTTATAATAACCTTTGCGTCCACTGTTAATAAATTTCATCTTATCTTCTTTGCTCCAATCTAGGTAGGCAAGAGCGTCCGTAACATTTTCAAAGCTTTTGAATATAGGGTGGGGGAAGCCTTCAATTTGACTTTTGCATTCTTCCCATGAGCGATAGACCCCTATAATACGTCCACGCTTAACAGCATAGAATTTATTTGCTTTTTCTGTCATAAAAATCACCTGCTTATCAAATATTTAGTTGTTAATTTAAATATACGCTGGAAAAATGAATAGATGTTGTTTGCTCCAAATAGATGAAAATATTAAAAATATAAAACATACAAAAGTAGCGAAACATACGAAAGAAAATGCAAATAAACATTAAAAATAAAGAAGCAAAATTGAACTGAAATTTAAAATGAGTTAAAATACAAATGTAAATAAAAAAGAGAAGCAGTGCAATGCTTCTTTTCTGTACAGAGCCGCTAAAAGGGCGGTGGCAATAGTTAAATCAAACAAAAAGCCGATTCAACTCGCCAAAGTTATCACGGCTTTTTTGTTTGCCCTACATTTTCCACAAATCGTGGAACGCTGTCATCATTTTTTTTAAGGCTTTGAGCCACTTTGTTAGTTTCTTGGTAAGCAAGGTCATACTTGCAACTAAGATACAAAGCAAATTGACAACAGCAATGACAGACAGAAGAAAGCCTGTCATGAAGCAAAATGTACCTCCTTTCAAAAGATTCTGTCGCAATAGTTAATACACCATTGGCACCACCCCCAGAAATGAAAGTACCACCGCTTATTTAACTTTCTGTACATCATTATTTTATCAAATTACAGAAGCCAATTCTGCAAATTTATCGACAAAAAAGACATCCCTTTGATGGATAATTTCATTTGAAAGGGATGCCTTTTAATTTTCTAAGATTGCAAGAATATTGGATGTTGGAACAGATAGGGAGTTTTCACCAGTAGAGAGCAGTAAATGATCTCTGCGTTGCAAAGCATGTTCATAGTTGACGATTGCAATTTCAATTTGATCGTAGAGCTTAACTTCAACTTTGTTGCTAAGAACATAACTACTGCATAAGACACGATGCTTTCTGAATTTGTAGGTGACCTCCACAATAGGAAAAGTTTCTTGATTGTTTTGCAGAAAATCAAACTGTTCTAAAAGCGTATTGATAAACTCAATACCATCATTAGGATTTGAACTAAACCAATCGCTAACGTGTTGCTTTTGACTATAACGAGAGGTGACTGTAAACCTAGATTCAAATTGGTAATTGTTGTATCTGATTTCTTGCAAGACCTTGTACTTTTTGTCAAACGTAATGTAGTGTTTGCTTCTAAGAGCTTGATAGTATGTCATAATTGCACCTGCTTCGTGTTATTAGTTCCTATTTTTAGTATAGCGAACTAAAATACCAATTGCTTAATAATTCCAAGTCAGCCGCAAAAGATTACGTTTCTGCTATTGATTAACGGGATGGATTAGACAAAACTCATCAATATTCAAGCGAGTAAAAGCTGTATTAATTGGCAAATTCGTGATGATCCGCTTTAGTGACTTAATATCAAACTGATCGTTGGTAATGAAATATTTAACATACTTTCTAATGAAATCCTCTGATATAGGCTTCATGTCACCATAGATAGTCCTGACAGGGAAGTAGTAAAGTAAATGGTCGATACTGTCAGGATCTTTCATTCGATCGAGAGAAGCAACATTAAGTGTAATGTTAGAGTTGTAATCGGTTGCTGATTTAATTAAGTTAATCCATGAATCAGATAAATAGTTGTCAAAGTTGCATAAGTAAATTGGTAATTGAGTTGCTTCTCCACTTCTGCGCTTTGTTAAAGCGGATTGAAGTGCCATGCTGACAAGATTAGACCAGAGTTTAGCGTCTTTAATGCCTAATTCGCTGGAAGCTAATTCAAAAATGCAAATACCGCCATGCTAAATAATTGAATTGAGCTTAATCAAATTAGTATTTTCGTTAAACAAGTATCTGCCTAGTTTAGATTCATCTTGATAATGGAATAGCACATCATATATTTCAAAATTAATGTCGTTCTGCTTAGCGTCACCTAAATGGAAATGATTCCTTAAATCATCGATTACTTTCTGATACTTACTTTTGTTGATCTTATCTAGGTTATCTTCAACATAATGACAAATGTCCATAATTGATGCAGGATTACGGAAAAATTCTAACAAATCAGTGAAATTAGGGGAACGCTTATCTAATTCCGCATACGCTTTTTCTAGCCCTACAAGATAGGTAAGCCAATCGTGGCGTAAGCTGTTCTTGTCTTTAAAAAGACCTGTTAGGAAGTCTACAATTTCATTAGTAGGCAGACTCATAACATCAAGGGTGGGCGTACCTTTTTTAATAGGATTGAAAATATGTACATCCCGTTCAGGAACGCCAGCTTCAATCGAATCACGATAAGTTTGCATAGTCATATTGTGATCGGGACTAATTACGGTTACACCACTAATAAATTTGGTTTGAAAACCAATCTTATTGGTCCAGTCCTGCTTGTGAGTTAAAAGATCATAATTAGAATGAAAGTATTCTTGATACTTAATATCCTGCTTAATAAATTTACGCAACAAGCGTGTTTCGGCTTCACTAGGTGCATTAGCAAAAATAATTTGATTCTGTCTAGCACGTTTAGTCCGAATATTAGGCAGATAAATCTTAGCTGGTTGATTTACTTCCTCAGACTTTTTTGAAATACCTAAGCACAAGCTGGGGAAAGGATAGCTATCATGTTCTAAAGATGTAGGTCTGCCTTTGTCTTTGACTTGTTTAAACAAGCGAGTGATAAAATTAGTCATTGCCTAAATCCTTTCTGATTTTTCCATTAGTATAAGAGATTCCAAAAGCAGTTGCAGAATTTCTCAAAAAAACAGAAATGGCACTGTGAAAATGATAAGCTACTAATTAGCGATACAAAGAATAGATGAAAGGAACTAGACGATGATTAACATTACTTTAGCTTTGTTTATGACAGTAGCAACAGCTATTTGCATTATGATGGCTCGTAAGATATATAGCATACTTACATTAAACAAAATAGATAAGAAGTACATTATGCAATGCAAAATTGCAATTAGTATCTGGTTAATTTGCACGGTAGCAAGCATTATCTTGGACGTGCTAGTTAAAGCAATCAATGATATATCTGTTGCACAATCACTTGCCTTAATAGGTGGAGGAATAAAGATCATTGGTTTAATCAGCTTATTAGGCATATTTGTAGTTCCTTTTTTTAAACACAATGAAAATCAATAATAAATTCAAAAACAACAATAAAGGCATCCCTTTACGGAATGCCTTTTTAAATACCAACTATTCAAAATACTAGTACTTGAAAATAATTAATCAATTAGAGAAAACCAGAAATTGCTTTTCAATTTAACTATAATAGTTGCAACAGCAAAAATGAAAGGAAATACAATAAGTCTATGCCAACGACTAAACAAGCAATGGATCTTATTCAGGATTCAATATACGGCGATAAAGACCATTTTCGACAAGTAGCAATAAGCATTGCTAATAATCTTAAAAAGAGAAAACATTCCTACGAAGCTAAACAAATTATGGACTGGCTCAATGATGTGCAGGTTAATAATGAAACTCATGAGGGATTAATTAAGTATGAAAAGCCTAGCTTAAGCTTTGATGATTTGATTCTTCCTAAAGAATTGAAAGATCAATTGCGAGAAGTTGTCTTAGAACGACAGAAGAGGGATGTCTTAGCTAAATATGGATTGACTTATACTAATACAATCTTGTTGCTAGGAAAACCTGGTACTGGAAAAACACTGACTGCGAAGGTGTTAGCGAGTGAATTAAGCTTGCCACTTAAAGAGATTAACTTTGCTAGGTTAATTAGTAGTCAAATGGGGCAGACAGGTAACATGATAACGTATTTTTTTGAAGAAGAAATCCCAGGAAAACCAGGAGTTTACTTTTTTGATGAGTTTGATGCGCTAGTTTCAAGAAGGACGTTAGCTTCACAAGGAGCTGACCGTGAATACAATGAAATCGTCAATACAATCCTTAAAGGGATGGATAATCTAAATACAAGTAGTTATATCATTGGTGCAACTAATCTGGATTCAATTATAGATCCTGCAATTAAACGAAGGTTTGATTTAGTTCTACGTTATCCAAGTGAAAGTATTGATCGTAGTAAGTTCATCACGTACTTCATGCAACGCTGGAAAGTTGATTATGAGCCAAGTACTGTCGTAATAAAAGCAACAGATGGCTTATCTCCTGCTGTAATAGAAAAGATTTGTAAACAAGCAATGCGGATTCACGTTCTTCACGATGCACCTATTAATGATTCACTATTTCTTAGTCTTACTAAAAACAGAAAGCTAAATTTTAGAAAATAAGAGGTAAAAAATGTTTGTAGATCTATTATCAAAAAATGTTTTACCAGTAATGTTCAATATAACTAGAATTACATTGGGACTCCTGTCAGTAATGCTGTTAATTACTGGATGTTATTTATTGTTTGCAACACAAAAGGCAAATTTCAAAAAGATGGTAACAAATTATGTAATGGCAGACATATCAGTCATATCCCTCACATTAGTTTGTTATCTAGTTGCAGGGGTCTTCGGAATATCTATCAAGCAAATACTTGGTTTTGATCCAATCAAAGACGTATTCCAATTCTCTAATGCAGTTTTTTCAATATCTAACCTATTAAATATTGGCTTGTTATTTGTGATACTAGAACAAAAAAATGAGTAGGTTAGCAGTTGTAACTTTAACTGGCTCAAGGGATTTGAACGTTGACAAAATATAAAATTTTTGATAACATAAGTAATACTTGAATCATATTCGAGCTATTCATGTTTTGAAAGAGACATGTTAAATTATTTAATTAAAAATTTTTCTAAAAAGAAATAGCGTTCAGCAATGGACGCTATTTCTTTTTGCGTATTTTCTTAGAACTAGAAATAATCAGCATTTTACTCAAAAAAACTTTAAATTATGCTTAATCCAAGCAAAATAGGGAGGAATAAGTTAATGCTGATTTTTTTAGTTATTTCTTTGATTGTAGCAACTGGATTTGGAATTGGTGCAATGTTTTTAAAAGGTAAAGCTAGCTTAGTTTCAATGATGCTGGCTTATGTTGTGGTAATTAGTGCTGTAATCTACATTTGCTACTAGGAGAAACTATCAAAATGGAATAACAAAGACTTTTTTGCAAAGGGGATGCATACTTAAGCTGTTAAAACCGAAGATTGCTATGGAATAATGAAGGGTAACAGATGAAGAAAGGAAAAGTTTACGAGCTTACTAAAATCACTTTTGCTAAAGATGGCAAAGTAGTTAGATTGGATACTAATATTTTCGATACTTATGTCCAAGCTGTTAAACCTTTAGTGAAGTATATTAAACAAAAGAAAAATAAGGTAAATTACAAAAAAGGACATATTTCCTCAATCGAAATTAAGGATGAGGAGTATTCTAAGAAACTTAAGTATGCATTTACTATTTCTGAGAAAACCGTATACTTGGAAGGAAATGAATTCTTTAACAACAAAAAAGAATGATAGATCTATTATTGTGAGGTAAAAAATGGAAAATTATGATTATAGCAATAATAATGATGTAGTAGTCTTACCCAAAGTAGGCTCACGAAGACAAAAAATGTTGTGCTTAGTTGGCACAGCTATTGCAGGATTAGCTCTTATTGGTTTGATTAAATTATCGCATCACTAATCTAAACAAAAATTAAAAAAGTAGAACCCTGATTTTTTCAGTAGTTCTACTTTTTTAATAGGACAATTATTTTCGATAGAATCGACATAAAATGCTAAGAAGGACAGCTATTAAAAAGGGCAAAAGAAAAAAGCTAAGTTTTTCGCTTAGCTTTTTTTCCTTTTGCCTTATTCCATGCCTGTCGTCTGCTTGCGTCTGGTGAAGTAGACAAAGGTGCCGATGGCTGTTGCCAAGGTTACTGCGC
>NZ_CANBCQ010000010.1 GCF_947367125.1 uncultured Lactobacillus sp. | reverse complement strand
GACCGTGTTGGATAAATTCGATAAGATCGTAGCTGATGCTGGCTATGGCAGCGAATATAATTACTCAATGCTGGAAGAAAAATATCCAGACCAGAAGTATTTTATTCCCTACACCATGTATGAAAAGGAACAAAGTAGAAAGTACAAAAACGATCCGTCCAAGCTGAGCAACTGGTACTACAATGAAAAAGACGATTATTACATTGACCATCTTGGCGTTAGATTCAACTTCAAATATTATAGCCAGCGCAAGGATCGCTCGACAGGTCAGGTGCGCGATTTTAAGGTCTATGAAGCAGACGAGTTTCAGCTTACGCCAGAACTGGAACAATTAGCCAAGACGGCTAGCGGACGCCAGCGTCAAGTACGCTATAACCCAAACTGGCAATATTTAAAAGAAAAAGCAAAAGAAGTTCTTCAAAGCGAAGAAGGCAAACACATCTACGGTATGAGAAAATATGATGTGGAGCCAGTTTTTGGACATTTGAAGAACGTATTTGGCATGCGCAGAACACATCTAAGAGGCAAAAAGAAAGTTGAAACCGATATCGGAATAGCCTTCATGATGATGAATATAAGCAAATATTGGAACAGAAGATGGTCAAAAGACCATTTTTATTTAGTTTTAAAAGAAAAAAGGACGATCAAAACTCACTTAAGAATTTTGATCGTCCTATTATTATGGTCTAGGAGCTAGTTTTTTCCCAGACACTTTTTTATACATATTCAATTTTAATATCACTCATACTAGAATGACCTTGAATAATCAAAGTTGGCCCGCCACCATTTGAGGTGCCACCAATTTCTAAGTCACCGGCCATAAAACCCGAAGTCATATTACTCTCAACTTCCCATGATAGTGGTAGATATAACGTTAAATCTGTCATAGTTAAATTTAAATTTAGGGTAACATTATTGCCTGCAGCTTGTGCGTCATCTAGATATAAATTAACATCGCTCATCTTAGCGTTAACATCAATTGTCTCAAGTTCCTTTGAGTGAATATAACGCGAAGTATCTGACATTGTTTGATCAACTACTACATGTGCACCTTGTTCTTTAGTTACTGTGTCAGTAAAGATATGATCTGTAATAGCTTCTCTTTTGTCCCTAAAGTTCTTAATCTTTTTATTTGCATATACCACCGTATGAAATCGATTGTGAAAAATAATCCCCAATCCAATTGAAATTAAAACTGCAGCCAATAAGATAGTCCACGGTACTAACTTAGTAATATGAAGAGGTTGAGCGAAAATCATCAAGATAAAAGCTATCGAAAAGACGCTTTCAGTGATACGCCGATTAATCAAACCATCTAGTAAACTAATTGTAAAAATCACGCTACCAATTGCAGCCCAGAAGCCTAAACGATATGTCCAAATGCCCATCTGGTTTAATACTACAAACAATGCACAAGCAATAAAAAAGATGCCCCAAAAAGCGCGGTAGAGTCCCTTCTTCATCCCAAATTCCTTCTTTCTTCTAAACGATTCCGCAAATCACGATAATAATGTCTTGATACATATACCGTCTTATATGATTCTTCAAATTTAATTTGACAGTTTGAAATTGAGCGCGTTACTGAATATACCTTATCTAAATTTAAAATAGTTGACTTAGCCACACGCATAAAGTTGCCACCCAATAAGTCTTCTAGTTCATACAGTTTATATTTCACCTGATAGGCATTTCTTTTAGTATGAGCCATCACGACCTTGCTATCAGTCTCAAAGAAAAGGATGTCACTTAAATTCAAATAATAAGATACATTTTCCTTTTCAGCCTCAATCTGCTCTAGGTTTGACTGCCTTTCTTGCAACAGTTGATACAGCTGCTTTACTTCTGGCGTCAAATTCGGAGCATTAATAATTAATTCTGCTTCTTTTTGGCTAGGATCAATGTTTAATTTGACTTTCAAGCTCATCCCTCCTTTCAACTTATTTACATTAAACTAGGAATCGTATAAAAAAACTAGCGCTTTAAACTAAGTGGTCATTTTTGATGTCTAAGTGGTAAAAAAGCTACCCTACTTTCATCATTAGGGTAGCCTTGAATCTTAATTTTCATTATTTTTTTATTTCTCTCGTTGCACGATAGAAGTAATTAATTAAGCTTATCCAGTTTCACTACTTTATCGAACTGGTTCTTCTCATTATCAGATATCTTATGTGCAACCTCAATAATAGTTTTATCTTTAACACTAATCAATGCGTTATGAATTTCTTGAGAAAGCTTATCATCCAGTGATGAAGTTGCTTCATCTGCAATAATAATTGATCTATCAAAGTATACCGCTCTAGCAATTTCAATTCTTTGTTTCTGACCTCCAGATAACTTATCTCCATCTTGCCCTATAACGTAATCTAATCCCTTTTTTTGAATAAGTATATTGAGTCCTGAAACATTAATTGCCTTTTTTAATAGTTGCTCTGAAATTTTATTTCCTAGAGTTATATTATACAGAATTGTATCATTTAATAATTTAGGCTGTTGATTAATATAACTAAAATACAAATAAATTTTACTTTTCTTTTTTTTAATATCATTTCCATTTAATAAATATTTACCCTCTTTAATGGGAATTAAACCTAATAAAGTTTCTAATAAAGTAGTTTTACCCCAACCTGAGGGGGCCATTAATAGAACTTTTTCGCCTTGTCTAATATTCAAACTTAGATTATCAATAATTGTATGGTTCCCTAGCTCAACAAATATATTTTGTAATGATAGCTCCGCAAAATCACCGAATGGTAAGTTATTATTTTCATTTATTACAACATTTAATTTGGTAAATTTATTCCACATTGGCTTGGTTGCCTTAATATTATTTAACGAATAGAAAATTGAAATTGTTGGATTTACAAAACTATTAGATAAGGTACTAATCATCATTAATGTTCCTAAGGTAACACTATTTTCTTTTACTAAAAACACGCCAACTGCAGTAGGAATCAGCATACTAAAAGCATAAGCCAGTAATTCTACTGTTTCATTTGAAAAACCACGCAGACAGTTCAACCTAAATAATGATTTTTCCATTTGAAGAGCTGAAGCTCTAAACCTCTTCCAAATATTCTGTCGTGAATTATATAACCGAGCCGTTTCAGAAATATTTTGTGTTTCTTTCACAATTTCTGTGTAATTACTGTTTTTTTGTTCCCATCTTCTTGAACTTTTTTCAATTGAGATACCAAATAAATGCTGTGAAATTCCTGGAATGAAAGACGCAAAAAGAAATATAATAGTTAGCAAAATAGAATTGTATAATGCAAAAATTAATGCTAAAGTTAACTGAATAATATTCGTAATAATTTCCAATTCTGCAGCAATTTTATTTATCTCAATTTGCTTAAGATCATTTGTTAAAAATGAAGTATCAACCTCTTTTGCAACAACTGGATTGAAAATTAAACATAATGCTGCTCTAGATTTTATCTTCATGTTTATTTCCAATATCAACTTGGAATATACTTTTTCATACAAGAGATCGAATAGTAGAAAGAAGAATAATCCAAATGTGCTTAAAAGAACGATATTTAGTAAACCACTACTTTTACTTATAGCAAAATTAATTAGTAATTTTACTACCCAAGCAATGAAAAGCGTTTGACATGACCGAATTATTGCAAGAAAAATAAACATCAATGTGGTTATTGGTTTAGCTATTTTAATTGCCATTATCTACACCATAGTTCCTTAAAAAAGAGAGTAATGCTTTTCCACCCTTTTTAATTGCCCCTTGCACCGTTTCTCCATATACCTTACTTAATATCGTACTATATTCTAAATCATTCGATTGACTCAAATAATTTATAAACTTTTCATATAATAATGGCTTTTCTAGAAACTTTTGAACTAAAAAGAAAGCTATTAAGTACATTTCTGGATAGAGATACAATTTTCTCTCCGAAAAAAGAATTCCAAAATTTGTAACAATATTTAGGTTAGTTACATCAAAATTAGTAAACTTAATATTAGGATTTAACCTATGTGTGATGTTTCGTCTAGTAGAAATTATATTAGGCCAATCTAAGGTATTTTTGCTTGCAAAAATACCTTCTTCATATAAATCAATCGAATATGGATTAGAAATCTGTCTATATAAATATTCTAATGAATCTCTATAACTAATCTTTTTTTTCCAATTTTTACTACTATATAAAATGAGTATCTCATTTATAAAAGAAAAAAGTTCCTTTGTATAAGACGAAAGATTATCGACTATTTTTTTATCTGATACAAAGGAAGAAAAATAATTTAAGCCAATTTCATGTGCCATATTAAGAAGCCCTGAAATATCATTTTTAAAAGAAATAACTGTATTCATATCAAATTGCCTTTGATTTAATATAGTAAAAGAATTTTTATTATTTCTTGAAATATCAATAAAATTATGATCAAACAAATATTTAATATGTTGTGTCATTTCGTAACCTGGTAAAAAATTATCAAGACGGCAAATTTTTTCTATTTGATCATTTAATGACATTTTATAATTATACTTATAATTTAGATTATACTTAATAAAATCTACCTGATTGTTTTCAAAATACAATTCGTTTAAATTGATTACAATTGGATCAATGATTTTTTCAATAGAGTTAGAAATAGACTTTCTGTATTTTATTGCAATTCTTTTCTGCTTTTCTTTTAAAACATTTAGTGCATTACTTTTTACCTTATATAACTTTTGATAAAACTCTTTATACTTTTTAAAAGGCACCTGATTCTCTGCTAATATCTTATAATAAAATTCTTGTATAGAATACATCGTATCTTGGTATGAAATAGTAAGGTGGGCCAACATTTTTTCATATTGTCTTTCTTCAGTATTTTCTACAAAGCTATTTTTCTTTTTAAATTTTCTTAACAATGTACTTATCTCAAATTTATACTGATTTTGTGATGTTCTCAAATAGTCACTATATAATTCACCAATATAAGGACTTAAAATATATTTATCAAAGAATTTAGAAGTAGTATTTCTTTCTATTTTATAATAATTCAGTACATTATTATCTATTAAACTCTGCTTATTAGAAAACAAATTATACTCTAAATAATCCCAACCATAATCAGCAGAAGGAACTATACTTTGTAGCCACAATCTTATTAATAAAATGGCAGCCATATCTCCTAAATACCCTACACCGGAATTTTCTTTTATCACATCATATTGATCACTCTCAGTAATAAGATTTTTAATAGACCTAATCGAAAGTAATTGTGCTGTAACACTTTCTCGTTTATATCCTGCAATATATGGAACAATATTTTTTTCATGGCAGTAATCAAAAATATCTCTTAAAATATCTGAATTAGCATTATCAAAAGCACAAAATACAGCATTCAATTTCTTGTCAATTATTTTTGAAAATAAATTATCCTTGTCTAAATATTTATCACAAGTTACTACGTTGATGTTTTCACAAATGGCGGGAAGCTTTTCTTTTAAAACATTAACCTTAGCTTTGCCAATATCTACTAGTGAATAAAGCCTTTGATGACTAATATTCTTTTTTTCAACTTTATCACCATCTATTAATACAAAGTTTTTTATTCCTAATTGAATAAAGTACTGTAGCAATGAAGTACCAAGTGTCCCTAATCCTATAATTGCAATAGTATAATTTTCAAATTTATCTTGTATAGAATATCTATCAGGTAGCGGTGAAATATTATTAAAGAAATTTAATGCTCTAATGTTCTTTTCCTTTTGAATATCATAGTCTAAATAAAGTAAATCTTGTTGTGCCAAAAATTGATTATATGATTTTGAAATCAAATCTGTCATCTGATTTTTGTCATTAACAGATATATCCGTTAAATATTTAAAAGCTTTTTTATAATTATCTACCCGGATAGTTAAAAGATCACTGTCAATACCTGGGGCATTAACATAAATTCTATCTTTCTTATTTCCTAAAAATCCCAGATTAGCCTTTAATTTCTTCATTATTTTCTCCATTATAAGTAAAAAAAGACTGATAATATATCTCAATGTCATTAAATTAAGACATTTAACATATTTTATCAGCCTTTTGTAAATCACAGTCTAGCAAGCTGTAGTACAATTACAAGTATTTGGCTTATCGTATGGACCAAATTCAACTTCTTCAAGTCTCACTTTTTTCACCTTCTTTTTTTATAAAAAATTAATTTACGATAACAGGTAATTCCCAAATCAAATTTATCATCTCTCTTTTTTTACGATAATTTAATTATCGCTTGAGCAATTAAATTTATCACAAATGTTTCGTATTACTAAACTATATTTTCCATGAACTTACTAAATTCTTATATCCATAAGAGATCAACTGCTTTTTTATTATTTTGGCTTCATTCTTTTCATCCCTAAATAAGTGAAAATAAAACTCTTCCACAATATGATAAAAAAGAAAATGATAACTACAAGCTAAATTGCTTAAAAACTTTAGACAAGCACTAATATTCTTACCCTTGACCTTAGAATAAAAGCAATAATATAAATAATTATTACAAATAATAGCAATCCGTTCGATCATTCTTTCTGAATAGTTTCTGTTTTTAGAATAATGCCTAAGTAACTGTTTAACGATGTTATCCAATTGCTCTATCTTAAAGATGGGCATACAATTAGCAAGTAGACGTAAAGCATCTACATTTTCAAACCAATTATCGTACTTTGAAAACTGCAAAACGATTTGCTTTTTAAAATCAGAACACAACAAACTTAGTTGTCCACTAAAAATAGCTACAGAAATAATAGCTCTATATTTAAAAATGGTTTGACCCTTTAATTGCAAAATATCATGTAATTTTTCTTGTATTTTATCAGTATCAGATTCATTAAAAGCCCCCATAACCTCTTGATTTAGCTTTATTGCTTTTTTATCTTCAACTGACCTATATTCATCCTTTATTTGATCTAGAAAATTATCAATATCAATATTATGAGCAAACAGAATTTCAAATAAACTATCAGCGGAAATTCCTTCTAAATTTCGCTCGACTTTTGAATAATGACTTTTTTTAATAATTCCTTGAATCATTTCGTCTTGGGTCAATCCCATGCGTAATCTCTCTTTTTTTAAAGCGGACCCTATTTTCATTGTAAATTCACCTCATATTTTCGTTATAAAAAAATCATTCAAATACGGTCCAACCATAAATGAATGATTTCAAAGATAATTTATACCTTTGTTAATTTTCATTATTTTGTTTTTCAGAATTCAAAAAGTAAATCAATGTTTGTAATTCTGTAGCCAAATCAACGTTCTGCACTCGTACATCGGCAGGCGCAGACAATCTAATTGGCGTAAAGTTCATAATTCCCTTAACGCCAGCATCAACCATTTCATCGGTTGTCTTTTGAGCGGCTGTTGAAGGCACAGTTAAAATCGCAATTGAAATCTGTTGGTCACTCAATTGTTGCTTCAAGTCACTCATATCATAAACAGGGACACCACTTAAAATGCGACCAGTAATTTCCTTATTAATATCAAAAGCACAGGAAATTCGAATATTATTGCTGCGTTTAAAGTTGTAGTTAAGCAAAGCTCGACCTAAGTTACCTACCCCAATCAAAGCTACATTAGTTAATGTATCCTGATTCAAGATCTTTTTAAAGAAAGTAAGTAAATTCTTAACGTCATAACCATAGCCACGCTTACCTAGTGCACCAAAGTAGGAAAAATCTCTTCTAATTGAAGCACTATCTACTTGAACTGCTTCTGATAATTCAGTTGAAGAAACTTTATCCTTGCCTTCTTCATTCAAAATAATCAAATAGCGATAGTATAATGGTAATCTTTTTGCCGTTGCCTTTGGAATTTTAATTTTTTCCATAATAGGAACCTCCAAGCGTTTAAATGTTTGTGAATGTGCAATCAAGCACTTCTATCATACCTGCTATTATAGTACTTATGCAAGTGCCTTTTTCACAAATAACTATTTTTTCACATATTCAACTTAAAAACAAACAACTTGCCTGATATGGTAAAATATGGCTTAGGTGAAAAATTATGATTATTGCACAAGGACACAATTTAGAACAACAATTTGGGGCTAACACATTATTTAAGAATGTTACTTTTTCAATCGATTCAAATGCACGAATCGGATTAGTTGGTCCTAACGGGGTGGGTAAAACCACTCTGTTGAAGATAATGACTGGTGAGCAAGAACCAACTCACGGTGAATTTACCGTCAACAAAGGCATTGATGTTGGTTATATCGCTCAGGAAAATGCATTAGATGAAGATAAGACTATTTGGGATGAAATGGAGACTGTTTTCGCTCCTTTAATAAAGGAAGGAAAAAGCTTAGTCCAATTACAAGAAAAAATTGCAGATCATCCTGAAGATCAAGAGCTATTAAAGCAATATGATCAAAAGCAATTCAACTTTGAGCAAAAAGGCGGTTATACTTATCAATCTGATATTAAGAGCGTCTTAAATGGCTTTAAGTTTCCTGAAAATACTTGGCAAAAAAAGATTGGTAGTTTATCTGGTGGTGAAAAAACACGACTAGCTTTTGTCAAATTGCTTTTACGTAAACCTGCCCTGCTGTTATTGGACGAACCGACTAACTACTTAGACTTAGATACCTTGGATTGGTTAGAAGGATTTTTAAAGAATTACAGTGGCGCAATCATCGTAGTTTCCCATGATCAATACTTTTTAGATCATTTAGCAACCCAAATCTTTGAACTAGAATTTGGTAAATTAACCGCTTTTAAAGGCAACTATTCCGCCTACGTTATGCAGCGTGAACAACGGGACAAAGACCAAGAAGCAGCCTATGAAAAGCAACAAGTTGAAATTAAAAAGGATGAGGAATTCATCCAGAAAAACCTGGTTCGGGCTACGACCACTAAACGTGCGCAAAGTCGTCGTAAAAAACTTGAAAAAATTGATCGGATTACCCCGCCTAAACATAAAAATAAGGTAAGAATTCATTTTTCAAGCGATCATCCATCAGGCAAGGAAGTATTAATCTTCAATGATTTAACAATTGGCTACTCTGATAAAACCATGGTTAAAGATATTTCTTTCCAGATTAACAAGGGTGACCGCGTCGCAATCATCGGACCTAATGGGATTGGTAAGTCAACTTTACTCAAAACCATTATGAAACAGTTGCCCCCTAAGAGCGGTTCAATCAAATATGGCGCTTCCCTTGAGATCGGCTATTATGACCAAGAATTACAAGGACTAGACCCATCTAAAACCGTCTTAGATACTGTTTGGGACCGTCATAAGACGATGCCTGAGCGTGATGTTCGTTCCATTTTGGCTAGTTTCCTATTCACGGCCAAGGATATTGATAAAACTGTCGGACAATTATCTGGTGGTCAAAAGGCAAGATTAACATTAACTGTTTTATCACTTGAACACGATAATTTCTTATTAATGGATGAACCGACTAACCACTTAGATATCGAGGCTAAGGAGGTACTTGAAAGAGCCTTAAAAGATTTCGATGGTACTCTGCTCTTTGTTTCCCACGACCGTTACTTCATTAACCAATTAGCTAATAAGATTGTTTCTGTTCGCGATGGCAAAGCTAAGATTTACGAAGGTAATTACTCATATTACCTTGATGAAAAAGCCAAGCAAGCTACCATAACTGAAAATAACACTTCCTCTGAAAATGTTGAACCCGTCAAGCAAGTTAGCCAACAAAAACTTTCTTATCAAGAGCAAAAACAACGTGATTCGCAAAAGAGAAAATTGCAGCGTGCAATTGATAATGCCGAAAAACAAATTGAACAATTAGAAGAACAAGAACAACAAATCCAAACCGAAATGGCTAACCCTGAGATCGCTTCTAACTTTGATAAATTAGGACCATTACAAGAGCAACTTTCTGAAGTTCAAAAGCAATTGGATGAAGCAAATTCTGCCTGGGAAAAAGCAATCGAAGAAATGGATAATTTTTAAATAACGATAAAAGCAAGTTTCTTTAATATTTGAAACCTGCTTTTTATTTTGCACTGAATACTCAAAATAGTGTTTGTTTTTATTTATATACGTGTCCTAAAAATAACACATTTTATTAGTACAAGTTAGTATAATATGCTTGTATACACAAGTGAAGTGGTGTATCTTAATCATGAAATGCATAAACATAAGCATTTGGGGATTTTTTGAAAGAAGGTTTTTTTCGTGACACAAGATGTATCACTTACTGGTGCTGCACTTTTAATCGATGCTTTACAAGCAAACGGTTTAAACAACATGTATGGTGTTGTCGGCATCCCAGTTACTGACTTTGCCCGTTTAGCTGAATTAAAGGGTATGAAGTTTTATGGATTTAGAAGAGAAGATGCTGCTGTCAATGCTGCCGCTGCTGCTGGCTTTCTTACTGGTAAGCCTGGTGTAGCATTAACTGTTTCTGCTCCTGGTTTCTTAAATGGTTTAACTGCTTTAGCAGAAGCTACTAAGAACTGCTTCCCAATGATTATGATCTCAGGTTCATCAGATCGTCATATCATCGACCTCGACCGTGGAGACTATGAAGGACTTGATCAATACAATGTTGCTAAGCCTTTATGTAAGGCAGCTTACCGTGTTGACCGTGCTGAAGACATGGGATTAGCAGTTGCTCGTGCCGTTAGAACTGCAATGAGCGGTCGTCCTGGTGGTGTTTACCTTGACCTCCCTGCTGCAACAGTTGCTGACACAGTTGCCCAAAAGTCAGACGCTCATATTTATGAAGTAGTTGATCCAGCTCCAAAGCAATTGCCATCAGATGACGCAATTGACCGTGCTGTTGAATTATTAAAGAATGCTAAGCACCCTGCTATTATCCTTGGTAAAGGTTCAGCTTATGCTAGAAGTGAAGCAGAAGTTAGAGAACTAGTTACTAAGACTGGTATTCCGTTCTTGCCAATGTCAATGGCTAAAGGTGTTGTTCCAGATGATTCACCATCATCAGCTGCTTCAGCTCGTTCATTCACTTTAGGCCAAGCCGATGTAGTCTTATTAATCGGTGCTCGTCTTAACTGGATGCTTTCAAACGGTGAAGCTCCATTGTTTAGCGAAGACGCTAAGTTTGTTCAAGTTGATATTGATGCTACTGAATTTGACTCAAACAGAAAGATCGATGCCCCATTACAAGGTGACATTACCTCTGTTTTGCAAAAATTAAACGCAGCCCTTGAAAAAGCTAACGTTAAGGCTCCTCAAGACTGGCTTGATTCAATTAAGAACGCTTGTGAAGCTAACAATGAAAAATTTGCTAAGAGAATCGCTGCTTCAGAAGCTAAGCCAACTTTAGGCTTCTACAGTGCAATTGAACCAATCAATGACTTAATGCAAAAGCACCCAGATACTTACATTGTAAGTGAAGGTGCCAACACCTTGGACATTGGTCGTAACTTAATTGGCATGCAAAAACCTCGTCACCGTCTTGACACCGGTACTTGGGGCGTAATGGGTGTTGGCTTAGGTTATGCTATTGCCGCAGCTGTTGAAACTGGTAAGAAAGTCATCTCACTTCATGGTGATTCAGCCTTTGGTTTTGACGGTATGGAAATGGAAACTATCTGCCGTTACCACTTACCTGTTACTGTTGTCATCGTTAACAACGGTGGTATCTACAATGGTGACCGTAACCCAGTTAAGGACCAATTAGGACCTACTGTTTTAAGCCACAACGCTCACTATGCTGAAATCGCTAAGGCCTTTGGCGGTGACAGCTACCGTGTAAATAACTACGCTGAAATGAAGGACGCCCTTGAAAAAGCTTATGAATCAGGCAACCCTTCAATTATTGATGCTCAAATTCCTGAATCAATGGGTAAGGAATCTGGTCACATTGGTAACTTAAACCCAGAATTAGACTTAGATCAACTTAAAGATAAGGACAATTAATCATGGCTGAAGAAAATAATTACGCACCTTTAAAAGGTATTAAAGTTGTTGACTGGACTCAAGTCCAATCAGGTCCATCATGTACTCAACTTTTAGCATGGCTCGGTGCTGAAGTTATTAAGATTGAACGTACTAACACTGGTGACCCTACTAGAAATGAATTGCTTGATATTCAAGACTCATGGAGCCTTTACTACCTGCAATTGAACGCCAACAAGAAGTCTTTGACTTTGAACATCAAGACTGATGAAGGTAAGAAGATTATGTACGACTTGGCTAAGAAGGCTGATGTCTTTGTTGAAAACATTGCACCAGGTTCAGCTGATCGTAACGGTTTTGGCTGGGAAAAGCTTCACGCTTTGAACCCAAGATTGATTTACGCATCATTAAAGGGCTTCAACGAAGGTTCACGTTTTGAAGACGTTAAGGCCTTTGAACCAGTTGCTCAATCTGCTGGTGGTGCTGCTTCTGCTACTGGTTGGAACCATGGTGAAAACAATGTTCCTACTCAATCAGCAGCTGCTTTGGGTGACTCAAACTCAGGGATGCACCTTGCTATTGGTATTTTAGCTGCCCTTCTTCAACGTGAACACACTGGTGAAGGTACTTTTGTTTACCAATCAATGCAAGACGCTGTTTTGAACCTTTGCCGGATCAAGTTGCGTGATCAAATTATGTTAGACAACTTGGGTGCTCTTCCTCACTACGCTGTTTACCCTAACTGGAAATGGGGCAAGGCTATTCCTCGTGCTGAGAACACTGAAGGTGGTCAAGTTATCGGTTGGACTTACAAGGCTAAAGGCTGGGAAACCGATCCTAATGCTTATGTTTACATCGTTATTCAAAACAGTGACAAGAGCTGGGCAGCAATTGCCAACACTATGGGCCACCCAGAATGGATTACTGATCCTCGCTTTGATGGCTGGCAAAACCGTCAATTACACAAGGAAGAAATTTATCCATTAATCGAAAGCTACACCAAACAATACGACAAGTATGAATTAACCAAGACTTTAGGTGCTGCTGGTGTTCCTGTAGGTCCTGTTCTTGACTGGCACGAAATTGAAAATGACCCAGACTTGAACAAGGATGGTACTATTGTAACCATTGACCAAGGTGGTAACCGTGGTAAGTTCAAGACCATCGGTTTACCATTCTCACTTGCAAACTACAAGCCTGACTACAAGCGTGCTCCAGACCTTGGTGAAAACAACAAGGAAATCTTGACTTCACTTGGTTATGATGCTGATCAAATTGAAAAATTAACTGAAGAAGGCGTAATTTCTAAGAAACAAGGTCCTAAGAACCCACGTGTTCAAGTAATCAAAGGTGAATAATTAATTTTATTAACCGATCAAAAAGTCGTTCCAAGCGAACGGCTTTTTCTTTAGCTAAAATACTACTAAAATAAAATTAAGACTTAATTTATTAGAAAGTGTACTCAAGATGACAGAACCTAATTACGCAGATTTAGAAAATAAAAATTCGCATTTGGATAAAAATAAGCCCTACCCTTTGGCTGGGTTATTAGTAGTTGACTTTACTCATGTTTTGTCTGGTCCTACCTGTACTCGAATGCTTGCCGATGCTGGTGCTAGAGTAATTCATATTGAAAGAAAAACCGGTGATGACACCCGGCACATGGGGCCATATATCGCAGATGGTTCTAGTGAATACTTTAGGATCTGCAACGCTGGCAAAGAATCAATCGCCTTAGATCTGAAAGATCTTAAGGATCACGCCCTAGTCGAAAAAATGATCGCTAAAGCTGACGTCGTTGTCGAAAACTTCCGCCCTGGTGTCATGACCCGTTTAGGTTTTGATCCAGACGAAATGGTAAAAAAATATCCTAAACTAATTTTTGCTTCTGTTTCTGGCTTTGGTCAATATGGTCCTTGGTCTCAGCAGGCTGCATACGACACCATTATCCAAGCAATTTCTGGCTTAATGGATGCAACAGGTACACCAGATGGTAAACCTACTAGAGTCGGGACATCTGTATCTGATGTCGTTGCCGGTATCATGGGTTACAGCGCTATTATGACCGCATTAGTTGCCCGTGAACGAACTGGTAAAGGGACAACAGTTGATGTTTCAATGCTTGACTCAACCTTCTCATTAATGGTCCAGGACTTAATGCTGGCATTAGGACCACATGAAGTACCACATCGGATCGGCAATCGTCACCCTGACATGTACCCATTTGATACCTTTGACTGTCAAGACCAACCTATTGCTATCTGCTGCGGTAATGACCATTTATGGGGCTTGTTGTCTAACGCCTTAGGCCACCCTGAATGGATTGAACAAGCTAACTTCAAGACCAATGACTTGCGTGAACAAAACTGGCAAGACGTTAAGAATGCTATGGAAGGCATATTAAAAACTAAAGATGCAGCTGAATGGGACAAGATTTTGCATGATGCAGGTGTTCCAGCTGGGTTAGTACTCAACGTTGATAAGACTCGCCGGCTTGATCAGATTATCGCACGTGGTATGGTTAAAACCTTGCCTAATGGTAACGAAGTTTTGGGTTCACCAATGAAATATGGTACTTGGAACTCATACGGCTTACAAAAAGATGCACCAAAACTTGATGAAGATGGTGACAAGATTCGCAAGGAATTTGAATAAATCCTAATAAAAAATGAGATGACTAAATTTTGAAATAGTCATCTCATTTTTCAATTTTAATTCAACATACTCTTAGCATATGGCAATTCAAGCGATGGATCAGCATTCAACGTCAAATCCGCAAATTGACCATCATTATAAAGGTTATATGCAGCAGCACCAATCATCGCTGCATTATCACCACACAATTTAATATCTGGCAAGATTACCTTAGGTTGATCTGCTTTAGGCAACTTAGCAATTTCTTCACTCATGCGGTCACGCAAGCCATGGTTAGCAGCAACTCCGCCACCCATAATAAAGGTCTTTGGTTTATATTCTTTAATTGCTCTAATTGTCTTATGTGCCAAGACATCAATTACAGCTGCTTGGAAACTAGCGGCTAAATCATACTTGTTTAATTTTTCATGAATTTGATCAGCATGGTGACAAGTATTGATAAAGGCTGACTTTAAGCCAGAGAATGAAAAGTCATAGTCGTCGTCTTCCAACATTGCTCGTGGAAAATCAAAAGTATCTTTTCCTTCATGAGCCCAGGCATCAATGGTCTTACCAGCTGGATAATTTACGCCAAGCACGCGACCAATCTTGTCATATGCTTCTCCAGCTGCGTCGTCACGCGTATCTCCAATAATTTCAAAATGAACTGGATCTTTTAAAAGCACAATTTCAGTATGTCCACCAGAAACTTGCAAAGCCAAAGCAGGATATTCAATCTTGTCCTTTAATTGAGCAGCCATAATATGGCCCATAATGTGATCTACCCCAATTAATGGAATGCCTGTTGCCATTGACGCTGCCTTAGCAGCACTAACGCCAATTAAAAGCGCACCAACAAGTCCAGGACCATAAGTAACTGCAATTGCATCAATGTCCTTCCAACTGCAGTTAGCTTCGGCCAAGGCTTCTTTAGTAATTTGACTAACTACTTCAATATGATGCCGACTAGCAACTTCAGGTACCACCCCACCAAAACGTTGGTGACTCTTAATCTGCGTTGCTACAATTAAACTTTCAATTTCACGACCGTTTTTAATGACAGCAGTGGATGTTTCATCACAGGAACTTTCGTAAGCTAAAATACGAACATCTTTCTTTTCACTCAAAACGTAAACTTCTTTCTTTTAATTTGATGTGGCTTCAACCATAAAACCATATTCATCGCATCGGTATGAGTATCTTGGTAATAATTTTTTCGAATAAACGTCCCTTTAAATCCTAAAGAACGATACAAATTCTGGGCAATTAAGTTATCAACCCGTACTTCCAAACTGACACAATCACTATCATTTTTACGAGCACGGTCAATAATCATTTGCATCAAATAGCGTCCGATATGCATATTCTGAAAAGCCGGTGCGACTGCGATATTAGTAATATGCGTTTCTTCAGGACTAAACCGTGCACCAATAAAAGCAACTAGCATTGACTCATAATATACTACTAAATAAAGGCAATTATGCCGCTTTTCTAATTCTCGTTCAAATGAAAATTTATTCCATGGCGTATGACCTGAATAAACTTGTCTTTCTAACACTAGCAAATCAGGAATATTATCGTCACTTGCTTGCATTATTTGCAATCTTTTACCATTTATATTGGCAATAAATGGCGTAAAACTCATATCAATTTGATTTAATTGTTGGTGGAAAAATTGATTAAACTTCTTCAACATAATGACTATCAGGCTCGAATGGTTTACCTGTCTTCTTATGCCAATCTACTTCAGCTTGAGTTCTGCGCAAGTAGCGTGGCAATAACTTATCTGGATCAACTGGAGTTGCATTTTCTGCTAATTGACCAATTAATCCAGCATGAATAACATTTTGCTGGTCAGTACCATATTCATATGGTACATTTAATGCCTTAAATTTATCATCTTGCTTTTCAAGACCTGATCCAACCAAAATTATCTTCTTAACTTTATTGTTAGCTGTGTATTCTTGAATAGCCTTAAGCAAAACATCAATATTGTAGTGACCATCTGGAATTACATTTTCTGGTACAGCACCACTTAAATAGCCGGCTGCAAAGTAATTATCATTTCTTGCATCTAAAGCGGTAATGACCAAGGCATCTTCTTTAACTCCTTTAGCTAAAGCTTGCAAAGTTGAGATACCTACTCCTTCTTTATTCAAAATGCTAGCAAACATCTTAACCGTAGTAATCCCGATTCTTAATCCGGTATAAGAACCTGGTCCAATGGCTACGGCAAAACGATCAATATCTTTTAAGCTTAAATTATTTTCCTTTAAAATTTCCGCAATTAAAGGATCTAGATGTTCGCTATGATTGCGTTCATCTCGTTCATTTTTTTCAACAATAATTTGTTGATCATCATTCAAAGCTACACTTAAATGATTGGTAGCTGTTGAAACACTTAAGATTTTCATTCTTTATCTTCTCTTTTCGCTTTAAATCACTTTTTTATTTTAACACGAGAAACGGCTTGCAAAACAAAGTAGATAATAACCATTTGAATCCAAGGTACAATTATTTCCTTAGGTAAGCGCTGAATCAAGGCAGCGTTAAAGTTTAGGCCATATATCAAATGTAGCCACAAAGTGTTTAGCCCAATATTAACAATTATCGTAACCAAAATAGTCGAAGCGATAATTCGCCAAATTTTGACTGGCTTATTATACAAAAATAAAGCATAAATTAGTGGTCCTGCCATAGCAGTAATGGTGAAACCGATAAAAAAACCACCTTGATTGCCAAATAAAGCTGATGAAATTAAATCACTGATCCCCCCACCGATAGTGCCCCAGACAGGACCAAAAAAGTAACCTAATAATACACTGCCAATAAAGCCTAAGCCTACTTTAACCATTACTGGACCAAAAGAAAATTGACTTAAAATAATTTTCATTGCAATAACAATGCCTAAAAAAACTAATTGTTGTAAATCTGTTTGTAAAACCTTTTTTGCATTCATCTGGCCACCCCTTCTCATAAAAAAAGCATGACTACAGCGCCATGTTTTTTATAATTTACGCCATTTTAATTCACAGACCGCTTTAACGGTACCGTCTTCTGCTTCAATTGCATGATATGTAGTAACATTATCATCTTCAACTAGTTTCATGCAAGAATTTATACTTTCACCATAATGAACCTCTTGATCAAATTTAATATCAATCGTGGTCACCATGTTTTCACTAAGAAAATCACGGTCTAACATATCAATAAACCAACTAAAGTAATGACTATTAGTAACATGGTGATTGGTGTCCAAATCATCATATCGCGCACGATATGGACGGATCTTGGGATAATCTGCTTGCGCGCGCAAACGAGGAAAACGTGGCATTTTCTTAAGTAGCGGTACGCCCCAATTTTCCATCATTTCAGCATCAGCCGGTACTAAATGACGCTTTTTAAGATCTAGCATTACCCATTGGCTTTTAACTGTTACCAAGGGCTCACCAGCTTCAGTACTAATGCCAAAATCACGATATTCAAAAAAGCGATTATAGCCACTTGCTTCTGTGCTCAAGATGACTTGATTCCCTGGCTTTGGCAAGTCATTAATTTCAAAATGATATTGCGTAACTACCCAACCGAGACCACGCTTGATTAGATCATCAGTCCCTGCACCGCCTTGACTTAATTGGTGCTCAGAAACTTGCATCATTAGCTCAACTAGTGCTGGTAATTTTAAACGTCGATTTTCATCACAATCTTTAAATTCAATTTGATAATTTTCAGTATATTTCATAGTTAATCCTGATGATATTGATCATACAATTCATTCTTAGAAACATGATGCTCTTTAGCAACTTGCTTAATCGCATCTTTTTTAGATTCGCCTTTTTCAACCAACCCATTAACTAAATTAATTAATTCAGCCCAGGATAGTTGCTTAGGTGCTTCTGTATTAGGTGAAACTAAGATAACAAACTCACCACGTGGAGCAGTTTTATTAAAGTAATTAGTAACTTCCTCTACACTGCCACGAATAAATTCTTCATGAATCTTAGTTAATTCACGCGCTGCCACAATTTGACGATCTTTGGGCAAAACACTAGCCAAAGTCTTAAGTGTTTTAGCTAAACGGTGTGGTGCCTCATAAAAAATTGAAGTTGCTTTAGCATCCCGCATTTGGGCAAAATATGTTTTTTGTTCTGATGATTTTCTAGGCAAAAAGCCATAATAGGTAAATGGCTGATTAAAACCAGAAGCAATCAAAGCAGTTGAAAAAGCATTGGGACCAGGAAGCGGTACGACTGGAATATCATGCTTAATACATTCTTGCACTAAAACATAACCTGGATCAGAAATTACTGGCATCCCTGCATCACTAATTTCTGCAATCACAGCACCTTCCTGCATTATTTTAATCAACTCTGGTGCTCGCTCTTTGGAATTATACTTATGAAAAGAGATCATCTTATTATGAACACCGATCTTCTCTAGTAGAATTCCACTAGTTCTAGTATCTTCTGCAGCCACATAATCTGCATCAGTTAAAACTTTTTTAGCGCGAAGCGTAATGTCCTCTAAATTGCCAATTGGAGTTGGTACTAAATAAAGTTTTCCTTCATCTTTTGCATAACTGCTTTGACGTTTCATTATCTACCGTCCTTTTTCTTGCCCTTTTTTTCACCAAAATTATCTAAAATATCAAGACAAAACATGCAATCTGCACTAGGATCACGATGGGAACCATAGTACATATTACAAATATGATAGCCAGAATCATAAATCTTCTTCAATGATTCCAAACCACTTTGCGTTTTAGCCTCAGGCGCAGGCTGATCTGCCGTTAACTTATCGAGTTTTTCATGGAGTAGTTGATTTTCCACTTTTAACTCTGTATTTTCTTTTAATGTTTCTAAAATATCATTTTCCAAACTGGCAATCGTCTTGGACATATTTTCCGTTGTTTCTTCAATTTTCTTCAGTTTTGAATATGGATCCAATCTTAACACCTACTTCCACTTCAAGGCGAGATAATCTAATGCATTTTGTAAATTCACATTACTCAACCGCATCTTGTCGATTTCAATCAAATTTTTTAACATTGTCGCTGCTGCTATTCTTTTAGCCGGATCCTTTAAATCTTGCTCTGCTAGTAGCTTAAGCTGAACAAAAATATAGCGTTGCTCTGACACCAATTTAGCATCAGCAGCTAGTTTATGAGCACTAACAATGGCTAGACTGTTGTGTTCTAACATTTCCTGATAGAAGTACTTAATCGTCTGATCCCATTTATCAATATTTCCTAGCTCTTCAATTTCAGCTTTTGAAAAACCATTTTCAAGCAAAATCGCCGTTCTACCGCTAGCCTTTTCACCATTATCAAAATTAATAATTTGCGTTCGTGAACGCACTGTCGGTAGAATTTGATCACTATTATTAGTAATTAAAATTGTAACTACTGGTGCTACCGGTTCTTCTAATAAGTTAAGCAACCCATTGGCTGCCGCTAAGGTCAGCTTTTGTGCTTCATTGATAAAGAAGAAACGCCGATTGCTTTCAACGGGACTTTTGACTAATTCTTCTTTTAAAGGGCGAATCTGGTCAATACCTAACGTCTGCTTGCCTTCTGGCGCAACTAGCAACACATCTGGATGATTACCGGATAAAATTTGGCGACAATTTTGGCAAGTTCCATCTGGCTTATTCTCACCATCACCAGTACAATTAAACAAACAAGCCAGCCAATAAGCTGTATTTAAAGCCCGCGCCTCATCACTATCAACAAACAAGTAACTATGGGTTAATTTCTTTTGTTCATATGCTCTTTGTAAAAACTGGGTTTGCTTTATCCCAACATTATTAAGATCAATCATTAGAAACGTTTAAACTCATCAACTGGAACAACAAAACAAGTTGCCCCACCTACTATCACCTTTAATGGCTGCGTTATTTCATAACCAGTTGAAACCATGTGCGGCGTGGCAATTTCTTCTCTTGCTTGTGACTGCTCTTTAATAATTTTCAACACATCGTCTACTTTATCATCGTCACAACCTACCAAAAAGGTGGTATTTCCTTGACTTAAAAAACCACCCGAAGTTGCCAACTTAGTTGCACGAAAATCATTTTGCACAAAGGCTCTTTGTAAATCATTAGAGTCTTCTTTTTGCACAATTGCAATTACTAATTTCATCTAAATCAGTCCTTAAAATAATTCTGGCATTTTTTGCTTTAATGTCGCAATAACTTGAGCAACTACCTGATCAATTGGCTGCGTTGCATCAATTGTTACAACACGTTCAGGATACATTTTTTTTACTTTGAGAAAACCGGCATAAACCTTTTTATGAAAGGCTAAAGTTTCTTGTTCTAAACGATCTTCTTGACCAGGACGCAGCTTTTCAATTCGCTTTAATCCTACTTCAGGAGCAACGTCTAAGAAAAAAGTAAGATCCGGATCTAGCTTAGCTGTAGCAAAATCATTAATTTGCTTAACTTCCTGAATTCCTAAATCACGACCTGCACCTTGATAAGCTAAAGAGCTGTCAACATAACGGTCAGAAAAGACTACTTTTCCAGCAGCTAAAGCTGGGCGAATAATCTTTTCAACATGTTGACTCCGTGATGCTGCATACAAAAGAGCTTCCGTTTTAGCTTCCATCTGATCGTTAGCTGGATCCAAAATAATCTCACGAATCTTTTCTGCAATTTTAGAACCACCAGGTTCGCGCGTCACAAGATATTGTGTCTTAAGCTCTGGGCTAATTTGGTCTAATACTTCTTTTAAAACTGTACTTTTTCCGGCGCCATCCGGACCTTCAAAACTAACAAAATAACCTTTCATAAAATCCTCCATATGTCTATTCTACAGAACTTGCACAAAGATTAACAGTCCTACTAATTTTAATTTATATAAAATAAAAAAGACCCACATTTTGGGTCTTTTTTTACTGCGTAATGGCATTAGTAATACCACTAAATCTTGTGCCTCGATGACGAGCTTCATCATACAAAAAAGCATATTTTGCTTTTAAAATTCGACTTTGGACATAATTATCTTCTGACAAATCCAGGGTCGTTTGATCTAAATCTTGTTCTAACGCGATCTGATTTTGTAATTTTTCAATCTCAGCTACTAACTTTTGATCGCCCATTGCCTTGATCTTTGCTTGCTTTTTATTAGCCATTATAATGCCGTTCTTCCTTGCACTGCGCGCTTCAAAGTAATGGAATTGGCATATTCAATGTCACTACCAACTGACAACCCTGCAGCCAATCTCGTAACCTTAATACCAGCTGGCTTAATCAATTTGCTGATATACATTGAAGTTGATTCACCTTCTGGCGTTGAATTTAGAGCCAAAATCACCTCTTTAACTGCATCATTTTTTTGCAAACGGGTAATTAAAGACTTGATATTAATCTCTTCTGGACCAATTCCATCCATTGGTGAAAGAACACCATGAAGCACATGATAAAGTCCATCATATTCGCCCATTTCCTCAAAAGCCATCAAATCTTTAGGCTGTTCAACCACCATAATTGTAGTTTGATCGCGATTAGGATTAGAACAAACATCACAGACATCTTTTTCAGTAATATTGCCACAGATAGGACATTGGTGAATATCTTTTTTTACCTGAGTCAATGACTTAGCAAAATCATCAACATCCTGATCGGGCATATCCATCGTGTAAAAAGCCAACCGGGTAGCAGTCTTCTCACCAATTCCCGGCAACTTCATATAAGCATCAATTAAATGAGCTATTGGTAATGGATATTGCAATTACATCAAACCTTTCGTATATTTACCCAAACTTGCTTGCGTAGCTTCGTCAATTTGGGCTAATCCTTTATTAACTGCATCAATTACTAAGTCTTGCAACATATCTGGGTCATCTGGATCGATTGCTTCCTTATCAATCTTGATATCCTTCAACTTGCGATCACCAGTAAAGGTAGCAACTACTAAATCATCAGCAGACTTACCCGTAAATTCTTGGGCGGTAATATTTTCTTGTTCTTCTGCCATTTGTGCTTGCAATTTCTTAGCTTGCTTCATCATTTGTTGCATGTTCATGCCGCCCATGCCACCAAAGTTAGGTCTTCTACTCATTTTTATTTTTCTCCTTTTTATTCTATCGTACTTATGATTTGATTATCAAAATCACTATCTTTTTCTAGTTTAACTTGTTTATCGTCAAAATTAAACTCAGCAGTATGCTTATGAGGAATTTTTACCTTACTAGTAGCCCCCATCTTCATCCATTCATACTCTGAATCAATGTGACCAATATCAATCATTTGATTAGTTAACTGCGCTACTAAATCTGCAACAATTACTTTTGCCGTAGGTCCTAGCATCAATAGAATTAACCTATTGTCAGCATTTTTAATGATTTCAGTTTCAATCACTTTTTTTCGGCTATACGCATTGTTAGGGGGACAAATAATCCGCTTGATCGACTTAGCATTAACAAACAAATCGTTACCTTCACCAGAACGACTGTATTTACCTTCAACAATCAGTAGATCTCGATCCTGCCAAAGCTCTCTTAATTTAGCAAAATATTCTTGAGCATGACTTTTATCCACTAAATCAATATATGGCCGTGAGAAAAAGGTTGAAACATAAACATTATATTGCAATTCAACTTCTCTTAATAGCTCTTTATTATTTTTGAAAAAACTATTCTGATAAAAATTCTGACAATATCCATTGTAGCGATCGATTTTTTCAAAAACATCAGACAATCCGACCAGTAGTCGCCGATTGCTACCCTCTAAAAGCAGTTCTTTTAATGCTCCTGCTAGTTCTGGCTGATAATCCTGATACGGGATACTTTCGCCCCTAATCAAATCTAATTCACCATCACCAAACCGGATCAGAGAACTATGATCTCTTAATAAAATCTGTAATGTTGTTTCTTTATCTAAAACCTTAATATTGTAGTCACTATTCATTTGCTTCAGTCTTTTACATTAACTACATCGCCAAATAGGTCCTTCGCTTTATTGATTACTTCCGGATCAACTTTTGGTTCATCTGACTTTTCTGTTTGTATTTCAATCTGTTGCTTCTTTTTAGCAAGGAGTTCATCTTTGTGACTTTCAACAAATTCTTTTCTAACTGCTAGCCAATCACCATCTGGCACCAATACGATCTCATAGGAATGTTTTGCAAATTTTTCAATATAATCTGTCAAGCGTCCTAATAAATCATTGTCTGCACTAGCATTTTCAAACCATAAAGTATATTTGCACTTCATGACTACTTGATCCGGACTAGCAGCAACCGGTTCTAAGACATCAAGCACAGCTTTCTCCGAAACAGCCAAAACTGATTGTAAATCTGGCCAAACGTTCTTAATTGTCTCCAAATCTTTTCGCGTAGCGTTTTCCAAAACATGGTAAACTTGCTTGCGATTTTCGGCAGTTGTTTTCTTAACTTTTCTAACTGGCTTTTTAGTTTGTTTTTCTAATGGTTTAATCGCGGGCTTAGACGCAACTTTAGGGACTGCCGTATCTAAGTGGAACACTTGGTTAGTTGATAAACTTGGCTTATTAGCCAATTCACTCATTTTTTGTGTTAAGTCAACCACTTGCTTCTTAAGTGCGGCTAATTCTGCTTGTAAATCCGTATTTGTAGATGCAGGTTGAGCAGAAACAACTGGCTGCGCCAGACTTTCATTATTTTGCTCTTTTACCGGACTACTTGCTACTATTAAAAATACTTCCAATGGGATTTGTTGCTGATTAGTATAGCGCAAGTCATTCAAAGCCTTATTAGCCAAATCAATTAATCGATAATAAGTATCAGTAGGGATATCTTTTATTTGCGTAATAAAATCTGCAGTTAAAAAAGTTTCCTGTTTATCCTCACCGGTTTTAATAATCATCAAACTCTTAGTAGCCAAATCAATCAGCTCATCCAAGATATTCTTAGAACTAGCACCTTGATCCAATTCATTCTGTGTCAATGCTAAAGCTTGACCTGCATCTTGATTAAGTAAAGCTAATAAGATCTTTTCAATATTTTCACGGTCGGCAAAGCCAGTAATTTGCAAAGCATCATCATAATTGACACTTTCTTTTTCATAGCTTAATAGTTGATCCAAAATACTCAAAGCATCCCGCATCCCACCATCGGCTACTTGGGCAATTACTGCTAAAGCCTTATCCTCATACTTAATATTTTCTTGATCAAGAATGTACTTCATTCTCTTTTCAAGATCTGCTTTAGAAATTCGTTTGAAGTTATAGCGCTGCGTTCTTGAAATGATTGTCGCTGGCACTTTTTGCAATTCAGTCGTTGCTAAAATAAATACTACATGCTCTGGCGGCTCTTCTAGCGTTTTAAGCAAAGCATTAAAAGCCCCCATTGAAAGCATATGAACTTCGTCAATGATGTAAACTTTATATTTACCTTCTGTTGGAGCGTATTTTACTTTATCGCGAATTTCACGAATTTCATCAACCCCATTATTTGAAGCGGCATCAATTTCCATGATATCTGGCATTGACCCTTGATCAGCAGCAAGACAGTTAGCACACTCATTACATGGTTCACCATCCTGCAAATTGGTACAATTTAATGCCTTGGCAAAAATCTTAGCACAAGATGTTTTACCAGTTCCGCGGGGTCCTGCGAAAAGAAACGCATGGGAAACCTTACCACGTTTAATCGCATTTTTTAAGGTATCGGTTATCGCTTCTTGACAAATTACACTGTCAAAAGTTCGCGGCCGCCATTTACGATATAGCGCTTGATAAGCCATAAATTCTCTTTCCTAAGTAAAAAACTCTTAGCCCTATAAGAGCTAAGAGCTATTAATATTCTAACAAAAAAGGCACATGCCTGAACAACCTTAGTGCTGCTACCTTCCGGTCCTGACACAATTCAGAGGTCAAACATTGCCCATCAATTATAGTAACGTATTTCATGCAATTTTACCAGTGTCTTGCTTAAAAAATTATTGACTTTCAGTTTCTTTTTGCGCTTGTTTAGCAGCTTTTTGCTTTTCGCGAATGGCTCTAAAAAAGTCCTTTAACATTTGGGCACATTGATCATGATAAAGACCACGGACAGCATGAGGATGATGATTAAATTTTTCTACACTAAATAAATCCACAACTGATCCACAAGCTCCAGCTTTATGATCAAGCGCGCCAAAATAAACATCTTTAATCCGGGAATTAATAATCGCGCCAGCACACATTGGACATGGTTCTAAAGTGACAAACAAACTGCAATCGATTAAGCGCCACATCCCCAAATTATCGCAGGCCTCTTTAATCGCAATCATCTCTGCATGTTGCGTGGCATCTTCATCAAGCTCGCGTCGATTGTAGCCTGTTCCAATTACTTTACCAGCTGGATCAACCACAACTGCCCCAATTGGCACTTCTCCTTGACTCTTAGCCTCTTTGGCCTGATCAATGGCTAATTGCATGTATTTCTTTTTCTCTTCGTTAGACAGCATTCTATCACTTCTCAATTCATCGTTTTTATTCATTGTATCAAAAAAGAAGTTAGTCATTACGACTAACTTCAAATTTGAATTCTATAAATTGCTAATATGACGATTTCTAAAGTTGTGGTAGAAAAAGATACCTGACAAAATTAGGTATACTGCTGCAATTCCAGCTGGAGCTGCAGTTTCATTATCGCCAGAAATTAAACCAAAAACAAACACGCCTACAATTACAATCAAAATTACACCAAGATATTTCCAAGCTTTTTTCATAATAATTATCCTCTTCACATACTTTTGTTTTATACAAGTCTATTATAAGAAGATAGCCTTTGTTTTGAAAGCATTTTTATAAACTCTAATGCTTATTTCATCGTACTTTTAAGCATTTTTTATTTAGTTAATTCTTAGTTGATTTTAAGATATAATAGCCTTTATCTCTTGTTAAAATTTCACACTTGCCATATATCTTGGTCATCAGCTTACGTGCACTAGGCTCACCCTGTTTTTTCTGGATAACCACTAATAGGACTCCGCCGTTAACTAAATGCTCATTTGCTCCCACCAAAATCTCATTAACTACTTTTTTACCTGCTCTAATTGGTGGATTTGTTAAGATTAAGCCAAACTTTTTCTCATTATCCACTTGTACATAACAATCTGAAGCATAGATATTTACATTTTTGATGTGATTAACTTGAGCATTCTGTTTAGCTAACTTTAACCCACGTTCATTGACATCGACCATTTCAACTGTCTGTTCTGGCCAAAACTTAGCCGCAAATAAGCCAATCGGACCATAGCCTGTCCCAACATCTAGGATATTCTCCTTAGGAAAAGCAACATCTTTCATTGCTTTAATTAACACGCCTGAGCCATAATCAACGCGCATTTTTGAAAAAACACCTGCATCGGTAGTGAATTTTAGATCAACATTATCCACATGATAATCCACAACATGTTCATCATGTTTAGCTGTCGGGTCCGTAGCAAAATACATCTGGTTCTTTTCTTCGCTCATTCTGATTTACCCCTTCTTTTTATCAAGCCATTCTCTTATCTTATGTAGCTCTGTTGTACTCTTGGCATTTTTCAGTTCATTAATTTGTGCCTGCATTTGCTTATTTTGTTCGGCAAGATCTTGATTTTGCTTTTCCAAATCATCAAGTTTTTTCAAAATTAATTGAATATTATCCTGCGTTCTTAATGTATTTGCGCCATTAGTTTTTCTCATCAAATATGAAGTGATTGATGAGGTTAACATCCCGACAACTCCAATTCCTAACAGCATCATTACCAGCGTAACAAATTTACCGACAATGCTATGTGGCGGAATTGTTTTACCAAAAATTGCATCATATCCTACAGTCGAGGCTGTCGAAAGCACCCACCAAAAAGCCGTGTCTAAACTTACATGCTCAGTAATGGCAAACGCTTCTGCACCTAACAATAAAAAAGTAATCGTAAAAAAGATCACATAAAGCAGGCCATTAGTATGAAAAATGTTACGCAACATTCCCATTAAACCAGCTAAACGAATTAAACGTAATAAGCGTAAATCTGATACTAAGCCAGATAAGTTAAAAACATTTAAACCAACAAATAATAACCCGATTGGAATGATACTCAGTAAATCATAAATATGCGTCTTAAAATAAATTTTTTTATCCTGAGCAGAATGCAGCCCACGGAAATAATTAATTGCAAAATAGACTACAATTGCACTATTGATCCAAAACCATTTGCTTGTTGGCTCATCGATATTAATAACTGCTGCAAAATCTAAAATAATTAAAAAAATCGAAACAATGGCTAAAATCGCCATTACCCATTGCGATGGCGTTAATTTTCTATTTATAACTTTCATCATAAAATCATTATACAAAAAATAAGCTCTTCGCACATGGCAAAGAGCTTATTTTTAACGCCCAGTTGGGCTGTAATTATTTAAGGGTTACAGTTGCGCCAACTTCTTCAAGCTTAGCCTTGATGTCGTTAGCTTCGTCTTCTGAAACGCCTTCCTTAACGTTCTTAGGAGCACCGTCAACAAGGTCCTTTGAGTCCTTAAGGCCAAGACCAGTGATGTCACGGATAGCCTTAATAACCTTAACCTTTTCTTGACCTGCTTCAGTCAATTCAACGTCGAATTCTGACTTAGCAGCACCTGCGTCTGCAGCACCTGCAGCAGCAACTGGAGCAGCAGCAGTAACGTCAAATTCATCTTCGATAGCCTTTACAAGGTCGTTCAATTCAAGAATTGTAGCGCCCTTTAATTCTTCAATAATCTTATCAGTATCTAAAGCCATTTAAGTATCCTCCGAAAAATTAGAATTTAGATATTAAATATATTCTTTAATTATTCAGCTGAGTCTTCATCCTTAGATTCAGCAACAGCCTTAACAGCATAAGCGAAGTCGCGTACAGGAGCTTGTAATACAGAAACAAGCATTGAAAGTAAACCTTCGCGACCTGGGATAGCAGCAAGTTCCTTGATTTCATCCTTAGAAGTCAACTTACCTTCAAGCATACCACCCTTGATTTCGATAACGTCGAAATCATCTTCGTACTTAGAAACAATACGTGCAGGTTCAGTAACGTCATCAGCGTTATCAGTGTAGATAACAGCAGTAGGACCAACGAAAGTATCGTCAAGACCTTCGATACCAGCCTTAGCAGCAGCACGTCTCAAGTAGGTGTTCTTGATAACCTTCATTTTAACGTCGTTATCACGAAGTTCCTTACGCATGTTAGTAACTTCTTCAACAGTTAAACCAAGGTAGTTAATTACCAAGATAGCCTTAGCAGCTTTAAGTTCTTCAGCAAATGCATCAACAAGCTTTTCCTTTTCAGCAATAGCAGCTTTACTCAAATTATTTCACCTCCATGATTACATTGATAAATTCTATAAGGCCTTAAAAAGCAAAATCTCCATGCCGAAAGACATGGAGCATAAAAACCTTCATTATCTTCTGGCCTCGGCGGGATTTTGAGGCGTCATGCCACCCGAGTCTTAGGTAGAATTTACAATTAAGTATTATAGCAACATATTCAACAAAATGCAAAATAATTTGTTAATTAGTAAGTGTCAATGTTTTTGCGGTAACCTAAAAACCATTAGTCTGACCTTAATTTCTTAATAATTTATGTGGTTTAGCATCCGATTGAATTTGCTTAAATAGTTGCTTCCAGCCGTTTGCGTTGTTAAAGCTCCGCGCTGTATGCCTAAATGACTTTCATGTCGCTTCTTTAGGCTATCACGGGCTGCCGCTTTTAATTCTTGCTCAGTCATTGCATTTATTTCTGAGCCTGCAAACTCGCTGCTTAGCCAATATTCCAGTTCATTGTTTTTGATGCAAGTCAGCACACGCAGAATCCCTTCGGCGCCATCCTCTGACCAATATTTTCCTTGTCCTTTAACCCGATAGGTATACTTGCGGTGATTGCTTTCGCAGCAGCCTATTGCTTTAATTACTGGCAATTTGCGCATCTTAAACGGCTCAATATCAGCCCAGTGCCGATGAAGATAGCCGCGCAGACGCCTTAGGTTTTCATGATTTTCTGGCGTATTCAGTTCGTCAATCAGATTGCTTTCAATTGTATCTAAAATCACATCAGTCAAGCGACGGTTGTACTTAAACTCAACTGCACTAATTAATTTGCCTTGCATAGCCGGCATAAAGCCCAGACGATCTTTAATCTTTTTATTCAAATGAAAGACATCCAAGAAGTGTTCATGCTGCTTGCAGCGACCGACTATTTCATCAAAATCTTTTTTGGCATAGCCAGCGCCGCCATCGGCATTACTGATGATCAAAGTATCGCTTAAGTCATAGGTATTAGCTAAATAAGCTTTGATTTCTTGCAAGGCATTCAAGCGGCTTAAAGAAACGAACTCTTTGGCTTGAACTCTCTTTCTGCGTGTCTTGCTCACATTAATAATATCTTCACAGACTTGATAGCGGTGAAACTCCAGCCGCTTTTTGGTCCCTTTAATTACAACGCCATCGCCTTCAAGATAAAGCACTGGTACTTTTTTCTTTTGGGTAATGCCATCGTACCTTTCTTCAGACTGTTGCTGTGCCTTGATTTGCTTGCCCGCTTGAACAATCAGCTTACCAACTTGACTATGACTAATGTTAAAGCTAGACAGGGTATTAACAGCTAGGGCAGTATTGCGGTAAGTTGATACAGCACTAACCTGTAAAATATTTTTAACTGCTAAAACACTATAGCGCTTATACTTGTCATAGCCCATCAATTGATCCAACGGGTATTTTGCCTTCCTGCCTGGACAGACATATCTTCTGCGCCAGTGATTGATTTCGCCAAAAACTGTCACCACTGAACGCTTATTTTTTTCAATCTGATAGCCTTGCTTTTTAGTTTCATCAACTAAATCAACATCAACTTCCTCTAGTGCCAGCTTCATCAACTCTCTAATCAGATCCAAGAAATAGCACATTAATGCCTTTTCACGGGCAAGAACATTATTTTCAGACTTAATAATTTTCACGATATCAGTTATAATAGATTCCATAAAAGTCCAGCTTCTAATGTGTTTCTTTGGTTAACATCAGACTACTGGTCTTTTTGTTTTAGCTCAAGTCCAAATTCAACAGACTTGAGCTTTTTTAATCCTTTATTCAGCTTACCGCAAAAAATTATACACTTAGGCGATAATTATAAACGCTTTATAATAGGTGAACCCGTATTCATCCCTAATAAAGGGCAAAAAAATAAGATCGAACTTAATCGACCTTATTTTTGAACTTAATTAATGAAACATTCCTGCTAAAACAGGCAAAGCCCAAATCCAGAAAATACAACTTACTGCAAAGAAGACAGTTGAAACAGCAACGGAACTTGCTCCCTCCTTAACATAAATGTTGTAACGACTAGAAATAATAATACCTGAAAATGCAGGTGGCAAACCTGTTGCCAAGCAAAGCATTGAAATTTTAGTTGGATCTGAGCCCATACCACAAAGATATGCGGCAGCAACAATAATTGCAGGGGTTAAGAACAAACGGAAGAAAGTATTCCAAATAACTTCTTTATCAATTGAAAACTTAACTGTTGATAAAGCTAAACCGGCAGCCAAAACGGCAACCCCAGAATTAGCTTTGGCAATCAAATCAAATGTAGGTGCCCATGAAGTAGGAATTCTAATTCCAATTAAAACAAAGATTACAGCAAGAAGTGGAGCTGCAGCAACTGGCTTCTTAACTGCATCAATGATTGACTTCAATGTTGGATTTATCTTCTTGGCGTCTTTTTCACCTGCATGGTCATCAAATTCAGCATGAACCAAGTCAATTTCACGCTGAATTCCTTTTTCTTTCAAAGCTTTTGCTTCTTCATCACTAACAGGTACGCCATCTGGAACTGCGACACTCTTAACAACTGGCTTTGTTTCACCTTTTTTAGGAGCAAGCTTAACTTGTACTTGAGTAGAGCCGTTATCCTTTTTAGCAGCAGCCTTTTGTTTTAACTTAGCTTGTCCTTTATTAATCAGCATTAATCCTAATGGAATGGTAACTGCATTAACTACAATTGAAACAATCCCAATAACCAAATTAGTAGTTGCGTTGTTACCATAAATTGGATCAAGAACCGCAAAACCTAAGAATCCGATAGTTGGTGAACCAGCAATCAAGGCACAAACAGCGGCTTCTTGAGTTGACCGATGAAACATTACCTTATCCAAGTAATAGCTGACCATAAATAAGCCAGTAACACCAACAATAGAAATTAATGTTAAAACTATATCCTGTGCAAACATTTTTCTTGTTGCTTTAACAATTGAAATAAATAATGCAGCAGGTAAAGCAATATTCAACACTAACTTGTTCAATCCTTGACGTTGATCATCATCAAAGAATGTGAACTTACCACACACATATCCCAACAACATAATGACCAAAATTGGCACAATGTCGTTTACTAAAATTGTAACCATATTTCCCCCTTATAGATTTAGATAATACACCTATTTTCACACAAGTATCTCTGCAATATTCTCCTTTTTATTATGGACATGTATAAGCAAAAAGTAAAATGATATCATGTGTTTTTTTACACAAAAAGCATCGCTTTTAGCGATGCTTATTTTAGATTGTTTCACTTTCAGTGGGATTAGATAATTCTTCCAATTCACCAGTTGTCTTATAAACTACCCAACTAGCCAAATTTACGATATGATCACCAATTCGCTCTAGCAACCGTGTAACTACAAAATAGCTTGATGAAGCCATTGCACGAGAAGGATCATCTTCAATCCCATCAACAATTAATTTGCGTGCTCTAACGTAGTCATGATCAATCATTCCATCTCGACTGGCTACTTCACGCGCCATTTTTTCATCGTCTTGCACATAAGCCGTTAAAACTTGAATTAACATATGCCGCACGTTGTGTGTCATATTGGAGATGATTTCTTCAACTTCTGGAATACGAGGATTGCCCTTTACTCTGATCGTTTCCAGAGCAATACTCATTGCATTTTCCCCAATTCGTTCCAAATCAGTTGTTGCCTTTAAAATGCTAATGACAACTCTAAAATCAGTTGCCACTGGCTGCTGCAAAGCCATCAATTTTAAAGCTTGTTTTTGAATGTCGATTGATTCTGCGGGGATTTTTTCTTCATCATCAACCATTGATTGGGCAGTCTTTTTATCATGATCAACAAAAGCTCGCGTGGCATGATCAATTTCATCATTAACAAAGACACCCATTTCCATAAATTGCGTGTTTAATTTTTTTAACTCATCTAAAAATATTTCGTGCATCTTTTTTACCTCAAAATTTTAACCAAAACGACCGTTAAGGTAATCACTTGTAATTTGCTTCTTAGGTGCAATAAACACTTCTTCAGTCGGACCAGCTTCAATCAAATCACCATTCATTAAAAAGGCAGTTTGATCAGAAATTCGCCCTGCTTGCTGCAGGTTATGGGTAACCATAATAAAAGTATACTGATGCTTCAAATCTATCAGTGTTTCTTCAATTTCACTACTCGAAATTGGATCCAAAGCACTAGTTGGCTCATCAAGCAAAACAACTTTTGGTCGAACCGCTAAAGCACGGGCAATACAAATTCTCTGTTGCTGTCCACCTGAAAAAGCCTGAGCATTTCTATTTAAATTATTTTTAGTTTCTTTCCAAATTGCAGCTTGCTTAAGACTTTCCTCAACGCGCTGGTCAATCAACGCTTTATCTTTAACACCCGCAATTTTTAACCCATAAGCCACATTATCATAAACCGAAAATGGAAATGGCGTTGGTTGTTGAAAAACCATGCCAACTTCTTTACGCAGATTAACTAAATCAGTCTTAGGATCATAAATATCTTGTCCTTCAAATTTGATTTCACCAGCAATTTTGATATTTTCAATATCATCATTCATTCGGTTTAAGCAGCGCAAAAAAGTAGATTTACCACAACCACTAGGACCGATTAAAGCAGTTAATTCTTTTTCCTTAAAATTAAGATTAATACCATGCAGCGCTTCATAATCGCCGTAACTTAGATGTACATCTTTTGCTGAAATTATTGTTGTCATTTTATCCAAAACTTCCCTGAATATAGTCTTCAGTAATCTGGCCTTTAGGATTAGTAAAGATCTCCGCCGTTGAATTATATTCAATTACATGTCCCAAATGGAAAAATGCTGTATAATCACTAATCCGTGAGGCTTGCTGCATATTATGCGTAACCACAACCATCGTATATTTGCTTCTCAGTTGCTTAAGTGTGTCTTCAAGCTTAGAAGTAGAAACAGGATCCAAAGCACTAGCCGGCTCATCGAGTAACAAAATTTCTGGCTTAACTGCTAAAGCACGTGCAATACATAAACGTTGTTGTTGCCCACCTGACAAAGCTAAGGCACTTTTATCCAACTTATCTTTAACTTCATCCCACAAAGCTGCTGCACGCAAGCTTTCTTCCACAATCCGATCAAGCTCTTTTTGATCTTTTTGTCCATCTGCTTTTAAAGCATAAACAATATTTTCTCTAATTGATTTAGGAAACGGATTAGGACGCTGAAAGACCATGCCAATATTTTTTCTTAATTCATAAACGTTAATATTAGGCTTATTCACATCTAACCCATGGAACCAAATTTCTCCATTAACAGTAGCCACGCGATCATTCATCCGATTCAATGATCGTAGAAAAGTGGATTTTCCAGAGCCAGAAGCGCCAATCAAAGCAGTAATCGTATTCTTTTTAAATTGGAGGCTAGCGTCAAAAAGCTTTTGTACTTTTCCACCATATAGAACACTCAAGTCCTTAGTTGATAGCGCTAATTCATCCTTAGCAAACGTCTTAACGTAACTAGGTTTTAATTCTTGCATCATTTCACCTACTTGGCTGCAGTTAACTTACGGTACAATTTATTACCCAGATAACGCGCACCTAAATTAAATACAATTACAACAATAACCAATAATGCCGAAGTAGCCGCTGAAACAATCGTCGCATCAGGAATAATACCTTCAGTATTGACCTTCCAAATATGCACAGCTAATGTTTCAGCTGGACGCATGACATTAAGTGGACTAGTCGGACTAAATGGATTCCAATCTGCATAATTAATTGTTGAACCACTTTGCCCAGCAGTATAAATCAAAGCTGCAGCTTCACCAAAGATCCGTCCAGCACTCAAAATAATTCCTGTTAAAATTCCTGGAAGAGCCGCTGGCAAAACAATACCGCGAATAGTTTTCCAATTAGATAAGCCCAAGGCAAGACCTGCTTCACGTTGATCTTGCGGCACTCCCTTAATTGCTTCTTCGATATTACTAGTTAAAATTGGTAAATTAAAGAATGTTAAAGCTAAAGCCCCAGAAATAATTGAAAAGCCAAATCCAAATTGAACTACAAATAATAGATAGCCAAACAAACCAACCACAATTGATGGCAATGAACTAAGAATTTGAATCGTAGTTCTAATTAAATTGGTTATCCAGTTGTCTTTAGCATATTCGGCTAAATAAATGGCTGCACCTAGAGCAATAGGTAAAGAAATAATAGTAGTTAATACTAGCAAATAAATTGAATTAAATAATTGATCGCGTACTCCACCACCAGCTTGGTATGATGAAGCTCCTGAACTTAAAAAGTGCCAGGATAAATGTGGAATACCTGTAATTAAAATATTCCCTAAGATGCCAGCTAAAATTAGTACAACAAATCCTACTAAAATATAGATAATTACTGTAGCTAACTTATCTCTCTTTTTTGCATCCATCTATTTTTGTCCCTTCTTTCCAATCAACTTAACTAGGAAGTTAAATACCAAAGACATAATTAAAAGAAGCAATGCTAATGACCACAAGGCATTATTGGGCAACGTACCCATTACAGTGTTTCCCATCTGACTTGTTAATTGACTAGTCAAGGTTGCTGATGGACTAACTAGATTGTATGGCATCAAGACTGCATTACCGATAACCATTTGCACAGCTAAAGCTTCACCAAAGGCTCTAGCCATCCCAAAGATTACAGCTGTTAAAATTCTAGGCGTAGCTACTCGCAGCACTACATGATAAATTGTTTGCCAGTGTGTAGCTCCTAAGGCCATTGAAGCTTTTCTAAAATGACCTGGTACTGCCTTTAAACTATCGACTGTTAACGAGGTAATTGTTGGCAAAACCATTACAAATAAAACTAGAGTAGCTGCCAAAATACCAAAACCAGTACCACCAAATAGTTTTCTAATTACCGGCACAATAATTGTTAAACCTAGGAAACCATAAACTACAGATGGAATTCCCACTAACAATTCAGTAACAGATTGTAAGAAATTGGCACCTTTTTTAGAAGAGTATTCCGTCATATAAAGAGCGATGGCAATTGCAAAAGGTGTAGCTACAAGCGCTGCTAAAAGAGTTACTAAGAATGAGGTAACAATCATGACAGCAGCACCCACATGATTTTTCCCTTCACCTGGATCCCAATCAGTTGAAGTTAAAAAATGAAAGACATTAACATGATCATTAATAAATGTAGCTAGACCATGATAGCCTACAAAACCAATAATTGAGACAACTAGCACAATAATTAAGGCAATTGCAAAATAAGTTAAGCCTTTGCCCCAATATTCTTGATGAGTTTCTTTTGAAGGTTTAGTTAACTTATCAATGTCAACACTACTCGGACCCATCCTTTTTAATTTAACGTGCGGAACATGTTGATTGGCAATTGCCTGATCAACAACTTCTTTTAATTTATCCTTATTATCCATGAACTACTTTCCTATTTGTGTAACCTGATTTTGACTATTACGAGACACTTTCATTTCATTAATACTTAAATATCCAATTTTAGGTACAAGATCTTTTTGGACCTTTTCTCCCAACATATAGGTGATAAAAGCTTTAGTTCGCTTATTAGGCTTACCCTTTGTGTACATATGCTCGTAACACCAAAGTTTCCACTTATTAGTAGTAATATTTTGATTAGTTGGTTTTACACCATCGATACTAAGTTTTTGAATGTTTGTATCATGAGCATACGGAAATGATAAATAACTAATTGTACCAGGAGTTGAATTAACAATTTTCTTTACCGTACCGTTAGAATCCTGCTCTTGTGCCTTAATTGGCTTAGACTTCTGTAAAATAATATTTTCAAAAGCAGATCTGGTACCACTACCCTTAGAGCGGTTAATGACCGTGATGGCTTCATTTTTGCCACCTAATTGCTTCCAATTCGTAAGTTTCCCAGTGAAAATTTGTTTCAATTGTTTTTGCGAAACGTTTTTTATGCCAACACCCTTATTCACAATTGGAACAATTCCTACTACCGCAATCTTATAATCCCGGAGTTTTTTAGCGTCAATTCCCTTTTGTGTTTCGGCAAAAACATCAGAGGTACCAATCTGAACCGCACCAGCTTGAACTTGGCTTAATCCTGTACCTGATCCTCCACCTTGCACAACAATATTACTGTCGTGATGACTTAAGCGATAATCATTGCCAGCTTGTTCTGCCAAGAGCTGCATCGCACTTGATCCGACAATGGTAATTTTGGAGCCGTTATTAGCACAGCCAGTGACAAAAGTTAGCATAAGCACTAACATAACGACTAATTTTCCAATAGAATGCTTTTTCATGACATTTTCCTTAATATATAGATTTGTAAGTTCAATTTATGATACCATGCTTGAAAATATTAGGTCAATGCATAACAAAAAAGCCTCGCTAATCGCGAGACTCTTTGATAACTTCTTTATTTTAAATTAGTCCAAGTTTAATGGATCAAGCTTGATCCCTGGGCCAAAGGTTGCTGAAACAGCAACGCTCTTAATATATTGACCCTTAGCTGAAGCTGGACGAGCACGCAAGATAACGTCACGCAATGCGTCAAAGTTTTCAACTAATTGGTCTTCAGTGAATGATACCTTACCAATAGGAGTGTGAATAGCTGCTTGACGGTCAACACGGTATTCAACTTGACCAGCCTTAACGTTCTTAACAGCCTTTTCGATATCCATAGTAACAGTACCAGTCTTAGGGTTTGGCATTAAGCCCTTAGGCCCAAGAATACGACCTAAACGACCTACCTTAGCCATCATCATTGGAGTAGCAACTACAACGTCGAAGTCTAACCAGCCGCCTTGGATCTTTTCTACCAAGTCATCTGAGCCTACAAAGTCTGCACCTGCAGCCTTAGCTTGTTCAGCTTGTGGGCCTTCAGCAAATACCACAACAGTTTGGGTCTTACCGGTACCATTTGGTAAAACGATAGAACCACGAATTTGTTGGTCAGCTTGCTTAGGATCTACGCTTAAGTTGTAAGCTACATCAACAGTAGCGTCAAAGTTTGCGTATGAAGTTTCCTTAACAAGTTTCATAGCTTCTGCTACTGAGTATAATTTATTTGAGTCTACCTTCTTGGCAGCATCTAAATATTTCTTACCATGCTTTGGCATGTGATTTCCTCCTTGTATATGTGGTCAAACGAGCTTCTCTTAACTCTCCCACCTAATTTGTTACCTAAATAACAGGATTAGTCTTCGACTTCGATACCCATACTTCTAGCGGTACCTTCAACCATGCGCATAGCAGCTTCAATATCAGCAGCGTTAAGGTCTTTCATCTTAGTCTCAGCAATTTCCTTGACTTGGTCCTTGGTTACCTTACCAACCTTCTTAGTATTAGGTTCACCTGAAGCCTTTTGGATCTTAGCAGCTTGCTTTAAAAGAACTGGTGCTGGTGGTGTCTTAGTAATGAATTCGAATGAACGATCTTCATATACAGTAATAACTACAGGGATAATCATGCCCTTTTGGTCAGCAGTTCTAGCATTGAAGTCCTTAGTAAAACCAACAATGTTAATACCAGCTTGACCCAATGCAGGACCAACTGGAGGTGCTGGAGTAGCAGCACCAGCTGGGATTTGTAACTTAACTACGTTAATAACTTTCTTTGCCACGGTCAAAACCTCCTTGATTCCGTGATGTGGTTAAAATGGAGAATTTTCCTTTTTTCCCCTCCCACAATAATAAACGTACCGTACTAGAATACCATCGTTTAGGTACAATTACAACTAAAACTTGTAAATATTATTCGTTTTCATCAAGCTTCTTAACTTGATCATAATCAAGCTCAGCAGTAGTTGCACGACCAAACATGTCAACTGATACATATAACTTGTATTTATCAGGTTGAATATCGGTAATCTTACCTACCATGCCATTAAATGCACCTTCAGTAATCGTTACTGATTCGCCAATATCAAAGTTAGCAGTTGGCTTCTTAGCAGGTTGCCCTTGATTCTTAAGTAAACGTGTTACTTCTTCATCAAGAAGTGGTGATGGCTTAGACCCACCACCGTGTGAACCAACAAAGCCAGTTACGTTAGGGGTGTTTCTAACCACAAACCAGCTTTCATCAGTCATTACCATTTCTACTAACACATAGCCTGGAAAAATCTTTTCTTCAATTTCTTGTTTTTTACCGCGAACAGTTTCAACTTTTTCTTCTTCTGGAACCATTACGCGGAAAATGTAGTCTTGCATCCCCATACTTTGAGCACGTGATAACAGGTCTGACTTAACCTTATCTTCATAGCCTGAATAAGTATGCAAAACGTACCATTTCTTTTGTGCTGTTTCGACCATCTTTTTTCTCCTTTTTTAGGTAAACAAAAAAACCTCCCACAGAGGTTTTCCTAGCTGTCAATATTATAGCATGAATTGCTTGTATTTCCTAATACTAAGAGCAATTACATTAATCTTTGAGTTAGCCAAGTGAAGAGCCAGTCAAGTGCACCCAAATATGCTGCAAACAAAACAGAACTAGTAATAACAGTTACTGTATCATGTCTATTTTGCTTTGCTGATGGCCACTTAACCAATTTCATTTCATGGCCAACGCTCTTAAAAAACTTAATCATGAGCTTTCTTTACCTCGTTTCCTTATGCAATGTCTTTTTGCCGCAATGCTTGCAGAACTTTTGCAGTTCAAGTCGCTGAGTGCGATTCTTACTTGCGGTGATTGAGTAGTTGCGTGACCCACAAACGCTGCAGGCTAAGGCTGCTTTTTTCACTGCCATAATCTCACTTCCAAACTTTTATAAAAACACATACTTACTCAGTATTTTATACTGTTAAACCTTCATCCGTCAACAATCGGATTTGCATTACCAAAAGTAATTAAAATCTATTACTATTAAATATTTCTATTTTTCTTTTCACTTATCTATAATAAGCATAACTAATTCTTGGAAAGGACATAAAAATGAATAAACATCCTGAATATCTATTAAATAAAATTTCTGGTCCAGCTGACTTAAAAAAGTTGTCTCTTCCAGAAATGGAACAATTGGCTAGTGAAATTAGAACCTTAATTTTGGAAAAAGATGCTGCTGAAGGTGGTCACCTCGGACCGGACTTAGGTATTGTTGAAGCTACAATTGTTTATCACTACGTTTTTGATGCTCCTAAAGATAAAATTGTCTGGGACGTTTCCCACCAAACTTATCCACATAAAATGTTAACTGGCCGTGCTCTAGCATGGCTTGATCCCGACCACTATGAAGACGTCACTCCATACAGTAACCCAGATGAAAGTCCATATGATTACTACGCTGTTGGTCACACCTCTACTTCAATTGGATTAGCAACCGGTATGGCTAAAGCTAGAGACTTAATGGGTAATCACGAAAACATTATGGCGTTAATTGGTGATGGCTCAATGACTGGTGGACTTGCTTATGAAGGTCTAAACAATGCCGCGATCGAAAAGCATAATTTAGTTGTAGTAGTAAACGACAATCAAATGTCAATTGACGATAACGTTGGTGGCTTGGTTACCGCTTTAAAGAAATTGCGCGATTCAAATGGTGAAACTAAGGAAAATCCATTTACTGCAATGGGCTTTGACTATCGCTACGTTGCTGATGGTAATGATATCAAATCAATGATTGAAGCTTTTAAAGCAGTCAAAGATGTTGACCACCCTATTTTGCTTCACATTAACACCTTAAAAGGTAAAGGTTACCAACCTGCAATCGACAATGAAGAAGCTCACCACTGGGTCATGCCATTTGATCTTAATACTGACAAAACTACTGTACCAGAAGCTGACGGTCCAACTGCTAATTCTGTTGCGCTTGACACACTTGAAGATCATATTAATCAAGGCGAAAAAATTATGGCAATTAATGCCGCCATCCCTGGTGTCTTTGGTCTTGATCGGATTAAAAACAAATACCCTGAAAATTACCACGATGTAGGTATTGCCGAGCAAGAGTCTGTTGCCTTTGCGGCAGGAATGGCTAAAGAAGGCGCAATTCCAGTCTTATTTGAAAATTCAACTTTCTTGCAACGTGCCTTTGACCAATTATCACATGATGTCGCTGCTAACGACTTACCAGTCGTTATGATGGTTGCCGGTGGCGGTATTTCTGGCACCAGTAAGACCCACCTAGGCATTTTTGATCAAGTAATGATTTCTAACTTGCCTAACTGGATTTACTTAGCACCAACTACTCTTAATGAAGAAAAAGCAATGATGAACTGGGCCATCAAGCAAAGAAAGCATCCTGTCGCAATTAAGATGCCAACTAAGCAAGTTCCCGTAGGTGAAGAAATCCAAGAGGATGACTACTCAAGCATCAAGTACGAAATTAAGCCAGGTCAAGATGTTGCTATCTTAGCCTTAGGTGATATGTACGATATGCTGGGTAAAAAGGTAGCTGAAAAGATCGGTGCCAGTTTGGTAAATCCAGTTTCAGCTAATATTTTAGATACAGCTGCTTTAGACAAATTAGCTAAGGAAAATAAAGTTATTGTCACGATCGAAGATAACACTTTGGACGGCGGGTTTGGTGAAAAGATTGCCTCTTACCTTGGTGACAAAGATATTAAAATTTTGAACTACGGTCAAAAGCGAGTTTACACTGATCAAGTACCTTTGAAAGAAATCCTGAAGGATAATCGAATGACAGTTGATCAAATTGTTGAAGATGTAAAGAATGCTTAACGACCATAAAAAATAAGACGCGGATCGCGTCTTATTTTTTGCGTTCATTTCTGTTCAAATGTTTGAGGGTGTTTTGCTTGAAAACTAGCCAATTTGCCATAACTATTCTCAAGTTCATGCTCAATCTCCCGATAAATAGGAATCAGTTCCTGATAAACTGCCACACTTTGTGGATTTGGAAAATAAACTTTACTTTCGCTTGTCTTTTCTTTAGCTTGCATAAAATCCACATTATCTCTCAAAGCTTTTTGTGCCAAAAACATCGCAGCTAGGGTACCACTTTGTTCATTTTTAATTACAATTACTGGTAAATTAAAAATGTCTGCAATCATTTGTCTAACAAAATCACTTTTTACAAAACCACCAGTAACTCGCAATGCTTGAGGTTTACCCATTTGATCGAGCAATCCTTGGGCTGCACCAAGCAAGTTAAAAACAATTCCTTCTAAAACACTTCGCGCCATTTGTGGCTTAGTATGAATGCGCATCAAGCCTACAAAAGAGCCACGTGCTTGTGCATCCCAAATTGGTGCTCGTTCGCCGCCAAGATAAGGATGAAAAAGCAGTCCGTTACTTCCTGCTGGTACAGTTTGTGCAGCATTAAGAAAATCTGTTGCCGTTTCAGCTGGGTCAAAAATTGTTTTTCTAGCCCATTCAAATACAATTCCGCCATTATTCACGGGGCCGCCCAGCAAATAGTGTGTTTGATCAATTGGGTAACAGAAAAAGCGATTATTTTGATCAGTAATTGCTTCATGGGCAATCACTCTAACTGCACCAGAAGTACCGACATTTAAAGCAAAATAGTTTTCATCAAATACACCCACGCCAATTGTCGATAAATAGCCATCACTGGCGCCCAAGACAATTTTTGTTTCATCACTTAAGTCAAATTTATCTCGATATTCTTTAACAACCTTGCCTACAACACAATGGGGTTTAGTAATCTTTGGTAAAGATGACTCATTTATTCCAATATAATTTAGTATCTTTTCATCCCAATTTAGTGTCTCTAAATTCATCATCCCGCTACCGGCTGCCATTGTTGTATCGGTGAGTATTTTTCCGGTTAAACGCAAAATAATATATTCTTTGATACTAATCCACTTTTTAACTTGGGCAAAAATATCTGGTGCTTCTTCTTTTAACCACAACAATTTATATACCGGTGCCATTGGATGAGGTGGCATCCCTGTTCGCTCATAAATTGTTTGTGCCAATTTTGATTCTTTTGCTTCTTGAACAATCTCACTACTGCGGTTATCAGCCCAAGTAATGCTGTTCGTCAGTAATTCCCCATCTTTACCTAATCCAATCAAACTGTGCATTTGACTAGACCAAGAAATCGCCGCAATCTTGCCAGCAGCTTTTTGACTTAATTGATAAATTATTTTTTGTACCGTATCAAAAATTAGGCGCGGGTCTTCTTCTGCTTGACCACTTTTTTCTTGAATCAATGGATATGCAATTTCAGCTTGCGCTATTTCTTTTCCACTTTTTTCATACAGAATGCCTTTAGTTGCTGTAGTACCAATATCTATGCCAATTATGTATTTCATTATTTTTTATAAAACTTTTTCCATCTCTTATAATTTTTATCCTGCCATGATTTTTCTAAATCTTTCCAATAATCCAGATCATTTTCAATTTTGGGTAAAAATAAGCCCTTGCTCTTAACTAGCTGCCTAACAAGTTCCAAATTATGGCCGCGCAAATTCAAGAAAGTCGTTTCCCATTCATCACGAATGTCCATGTAAAATTCCTGATGATTCTGGTCGGTGAACACAATAATCATCTTACCCTGCCATTTCAAAATAATGTGTTTAATAATTTCTTCTAACGTTGGATAATCTAATTTTCTGATATTCCATCCAACGTATTTATGAAATTTTCCTTTATTTTTCGGCCATCTAGACACAGGGAGATAGATTTCCGCGTAGTCATAGTTTATTAATGCAAAAGTAATTTCGACTATTTTATCTGCAAAATCTGGTAAATTTTTTTCATCATCCCAGTCAAAATACCCATCTTTGAATATTCTCTCAGAGGAGAAAGTTTTAGGAACAGAATCTACGCAATAATACGGTGTATTTTCGTAAAGAAAATCTATATTGCGCTCTATTTCTTTAATTCGGTGCTTATCTCGTTTTCGTTTAAGTTTTGCTTTCAAAGATATATCCTCACTTTTTTGCACAAAATTATACCAAACTCTTGATAATTTTAGGAACAAAAAAACAGTTACCGGAGAAGGTAACTGTCTTGGTGGTCAAAACTATTGCGTGACCACGGTGCGTAGAACATTGTTTTTTAGTCGGATTTACTTCTTAAGATTTTCGTTAACGAAGGCTTCGATTTTTTCATCTGAGTCTTTCAAAAATGGAAGCATATCTTCTTCCGTCTTCATGGTATCTCTACCATTCTTTTCCATAAAGTAGTCCCAAAGGGCATCTCTAACTGGCATATCTGAATCACTCCAGTCAAAAGCTTCCTTCATGTGACGGTCTAACAATGCAGTCTTAATAATTTCGTCTGCCATCTTAAATTACCTCCTAAAATATTCTACATTATTATTATACCGCACTTTTATTTGATCAGCTAAAAAATAGAATATTAAAAGAGAATATTCCGCATTTTTTGTAAGGTACGCGACCGAGCCCGTACTAGTTTCATTGCTTCAATATTCATGTGATCAATCGCATATTCCGTACTTATTTCACCAATAATTGTTAACAAGGCTATTAATTCCACATGTGACAAGCTATTAACAAAATTATTGTAAATTTCATCAACTGGAATTGCCAGCTCCGATCGCCGCGGCTCATTAACTCCCTGAATATTTGCCTGATTCCAAGGAATTGATTGACTGTAGACCTGTCTACGTCGGGCCATATTATAGCGAACCAAAGTACGAGCATGATTAGTCAGCTTAGTCTTATATAAGCTGCTAAATTTTCCTTTTTCGGGTGAAAAAACTAGCGCTGCTTCGTAACACATGATCATTGCTTCTTGATCCCAGTCTTTACGATCATAATGATGCAAATAAAACTGGTTCACAATTGAATTTACTAACGGCTCGTATAAATGAAACAATTTCTCTAAAGCTTCGTCATCCCCTGCTTGTACTCTTTTGATCAACTTTTCTTCCTTAATCATCATCTGTCCTCCATCTCATAGAATACAAGGAGATAGCTAATTCTAGGAAGAAAACACACGTTTAATGGACATAAACGAAGTTTTTGTATTAAAAAAAGTAGACAAAATCTTAGTTTTGTCTACTTTGAGTTTATTTACTTAATGGATTTCTACTGTTATAAGCCTGATAAAGCAAAACCCCAGTTGCCACACTGGCATTTAATGATTGCACATGTCCTATCATTGGCAAAGTAATTGTTTGATCCATTTGCTTTTTTAATAAAGGTGCAATGCCTTTACCTTCATTACCAATTACTAGCACAGTTTTGCCTTGGGCATTCCATTCGCGATAATCAGTACCAGCCATATCAGTACCAAAGACCCAATAGCCACGCTTTTTTAATTCTTTAGTTATTTGAACCAAATTATTAACCCGCGCTACAGGTACATAATCGATAGCACCGGTAGAGGTTTTAGCTACAACTGAAGTTAAACCAGTAGCATGGCGTTTAGGAATAATAATGCCATCAACACCAGTTGCATCAGCTGAACGCAAGATTGACCCAAGGTTATGAGGATCTTCAATTGAATCAAGCATTAATAAAAATGGTTCTTTGCCTTCTGCATCAAATTTATCTAACAATTGATCTAAATCAGCATATTCAAAACTAGAAATTGCCAAAACTAAACCCTGATGATTTCCACCAGCAACTAAACGATCCAACTTATTTTTAGGTACATCTTGAACAACTAATCGTTTTTTCTTGGCAATACCATAAATTTGATTAGCAAAATCTTCCTGTACACCATGTTGCAAAAAGACTTTATTAATCTTGTCAGCCGGTTGCGTTTTTAAATAATCCAGCCCTGCATGACGACCAAAAACGAAATCTTTATTCGAAGTCATAATCTTTTAGTCCATCCTCTTCTACTGTATTGATACACCACTTAGTTAATTCCTTTACCCGATCATCTTTGCCTAGTAAGTCAAGATAGCCCATAATTGCTTCAAAACCAGTCGATAATTGGTAAGTTTTTAGACTAGTATTCTTAGCTTTAGTATGACTCTTAGCATTACGACCACGACGAAAAGCAGCTAACTCATCATCGGTTAACATTTCTTCATCTTGCATCTTAGTTAAAAGTGCGGCTTGAGCTTTAGCTGAAACATAATGTGTTGCTTCACGCTGCAAAATTTGCGGTTTTACAATGCCACCTTTAACCAAATGTCGACGAATAATTACTTCATATACTGCATCCCCTAAATAGGCTAAAGTTTGGCCATTTAAAGTATCTGGATTAACTTCTGTTTCAGTTAATTTTTTTATTTTAGTCACGAGTCCACCTAGTTCCTTGCGGTGTATCTTGGATAGTAATACCCATTTCCTTTAATTGATCACGTATTTTATCACTAGTTGCCCAGTCTTTATTTGCTCGTGCTTCATCACGCTTTTTAACTAAGGCATTAATCTCGTCATCGTTAGAGCCAGTATTCTTAGCGCAGAGCTTAGCTGTATCCACACCAAAAACAAGTAACCAACTACGAAATTTTTCTACAAAACGCTGCAATTCTGCCTTGTCTGCTTGTTCACTATTGGCATTGGCATTTACTACCGGCAATAAATCATAAATAGCCGTCAAAGCATTTTGAACATTAAAGTCATCATCCATTGCAGCTACAAATTTCTGCTCAGTCGCATCAATTGCTTGCTTCAGTTCTTCAGAAGCTTCACTTACAGTTTCATCTGCAAGACGGTAATTAATATCAGTCAAAGTATTTTTAAAGCGATCTAAAATTGTCGCTGCTTGCTTTAAGTTTTTTTCAGAATAGTTAATTTGCCGACGATATTGCACGCTAGCCATAAAGAAACGCAATACTTGTGGATCTACTTTTTTTAAGATGTCATGGACTGTTACAAAATTGTGCAATGACTTAGACATTTTTTCTTGATCCTTGCCGACAGTCACAAAACCATTATGTAACCAGTAATTAACAAATTTTTGGCCGGTTTTGGCTTCACTTTGGGCAATTTCATTTTCATGGTGTGGAAATTCCAGATCTTGTCCGCCGCCGTGAATATCAATTGTCTCGCCCAAATACTTGGTACTCATGACAGAACATTCAATATGCCAACCTGGACGTCCTTTACCCCATGGTGAGTCCCAAGCAATTTCATCTGGCTCCTTTTGTGCTTTCCACAAGGCAAAATCAATTGGATCTTCCTTGCGGCTTTGTTCTGCATCGTTAATGTGCTCTGAAGCTCCTTCTTCAAGCTGGGCAATATTTTGGTCACTTAATTGGCCATAGTGCCTAAACTTTTTAGCCCGGTAATAAACATCACCATCTACTTCATAAGCGTAGCCCTTATCAATTAAAACTTGAATAAATTTAATAATCTCGTTGATTTCATGAGTTGCACGAGGATGCAGTGTTGCAGGCTCAATATTTAAGGCAGTTGTATCTTCCAAAAAGGCATTGATAAACTTTTCTGCCAATTTAGGAACAGTCGTACCTTCAGCGCGAGCTTCATTAATCATTTTGTCATCCACATCGGTAAAGTTAGAGACATATTTTACCTGATAGCCCTTATATTCAAAGTAACGTCTAATGGTATCAAACGCAATTGAACTACGAGCATTGCCAATGTGGATATAGTTATACACAGTTGGTCCACAGACGTACATACTAATCTGCCCCGGAACTAGTGGTTTAAATTCTTCTTTTTTGCGCGTCAGTGTATTATAGACTTTCACAGCTAACACTCATCCCTTCTGTAAAAATAGCTATTTTTTATTTTAGCAGAAACAAAAAGAAGTTGCAGTTTCCTGCAGCTTCTTCTTAATTATTTTGCTTTAAAGATTATTAGCGCTCATTTGCTTTAAGGTTAAGTCGATGTGTTCTAAGACACGTTCTTTACCTAAAAGTTCCATTGCTTCGCCAATACCAGGGCCCACCATTGAACGAGTAGTAGCAATTCTAATTGGCATAAAGAGCTTTCTACCCTTAATACCAGTTTCCTTACGAGTTGCTTGAATAGCATTCATAATTTGAACTGAAGTAAATCTTGGAATAAGGTCTAATTGCTTCTTGAATTCTTCAATTACGCCGCGACCATCATCATTCTTGATTTCTTCGATTTCTTCATCTGAAAGGTCCTTAGCTTCTTCAAAGAAGATCTTAGCCATATCAACGATTTGCTTAGTATATGACATTTGAACTGAGTAAATGTTAACTAATTGACGAACCCATTCCATCTTTTCTGGAGTTGGATGCTCATCAACTAAGCCAGCTTCTTGCAAGTTGTTCAAAGCAAGGTCAAGCAAGGTATCACGATCTGCCTTCTTGATGTATTGGTTGTTAATCCACTCAAGCTTCTTTTGGTCAAAAGCAGCTGGTGATTTAGACAAACGAGCAGGATCAAATTGCTTGATGAATTCACGTTTAGTGAAAATTTCGTTTTCACCCTTTGGTGACCAGCCAAGAAGGGTAATGAAGTTAAACATTGCTTCTGGTAAGTAGCCAAGGTCACGATATTGTTCAATAAATTGCAAAACTGATTCGTCACGCTTAGACAACTTCTTACCAGTTTCTGAATTAATGATCAAAGTCATGTGACCAAACTTAGGTGGCTGCCAGCCAAGTGCTTCATAAACTACTAATTGCTTAGGAGTGTTTGAAACGTGGTCATCACCACGAAGTACGTGCGTAATCTTCATCAAGTGGTCATCAACTACAACGGCAAAGTTGTAAGTTGGCATACCATCACGCTTTTGGATAACAAAGTCACCACCGATGGTGTCTGATTCAAATTCAAGATGTCCCTTAACGATGTCATCCCATGAATAAGTTTCCATTTCTGGAATGTGAATCCGGACAACTGGCTTTAATCCCTTAGCCTTAGCTTCATCTTGAGCTTGCTTGATTTCATCAGCAGTCATGCCTTCATATTCATAAGTATAGTGAGGGGCAACTCCTGCAGCGCGTTGTTCTTCACGTTGCTCTTCAAGTTCTTCCTCAGTCTTGTATGAGTAGTATGCTTTGCCTTCGTCAATCAATTGATCAATGTACTTTTGGTAGATTTCTTTTCTTTCTGATTGACGGTATGGACCGTAGTCGCCGCCCTTATCAGGACCTTCATCCCAGTCAATTCCTAACCAGTGAAGGTTCTCCATTTGAGACTTAGAACCGCCCTTAACGTTACGTTTTTGGTCGGTATCTTCAATTCTCAAGACCATCGTACCCTTGTTATGACGGGCGAATAAATAGTTAAAAAGTGCAGTACGTGCGTTACCAATGTGCAAGTGACCAGTTGGACTTGGTGCATATCTTACACGGATTTTTTCTTTAGCCAAAATTCATGCCTCTTTCAAAAATAGTAGATTCAAACAATCTTAGTTTACTCGTTATATAGGAAGAATTCAATTAGTGCTAGCCAAAAACTAATTTTAAAGCTTGGGGAATGCTAGAAACTGGAATCACTTCAATCCCATTGTCCTTTAAGCCAGCATACATATTGTGTCTGGGAATAAAAATTCGTTTAAAACCAACCTTAGCTGCTTCTTTTACGCGGGCATCGATTTTATCAACGCGCCGCACTTCACCAGTTAAACCTACTTCACCAACAAAACAATCTGTTGGCGAAATTTCTTTATCTGTATAACTAGATGCGACTGCCATTGCAATGGCCAAGTCAATTGCCGGTTCATTTAACCTAATGCCACCAGTAGCTGTTAGATACACGTCCTGATTTTGCAGCATTAAATTGCCCCGCTTTTCAAGAACAGCTAATAATAATGATGCCTTATTAAAGCTAATCCCCGAAGTCGTTCTTTTAGCATAGCCAAAAGCTGTCGGTGTAACTAAAGCCTGAATTTCTGCCAAAAGTGGCCTAGTACCTTCAAGCGACACTACAACTGCCGATCCGGTAGAATTAGGCAATCTTTGATCAAGGAAAATTGAGGAAGGATTAGTTACTTCTTTTAACCCTTCGTTAACCATTTCAAACATGCCGATTTCATTAGCAGCTCCAAACCGATTTTTAACCGAATGCAAAATCCGGTAGGTGTGGTGTTCATCCCCTTCAAAATAAAGCACCGTATCTACCATATGCTCTAAAATCTTTGGTCCAGCAATTGCACCTTCCTTAGTTACGTGACCAATAACAAAAATAGTGATGGCATCCATCTTGGCGATTTTCATTAATTCACTAGTTACCTCACGCACTTGAGAAGCCGATCCGGTCATTGAATCAAGGCTAGGCTCATTCATCGTTTGAATCGAGTCAATCACAACAAAATCTGGCTTAACATCATTGATTTGTTCACGAATATCATGCATATCTGTTTCTGGGTATAAAAGCATATTGCTTTGACCCACACCAAGACGATCTGCTCTCAATTTAATTTGGTTAGCTGACTCTTCCCCAGAAACATAAAGCACCTTATATTTTTCTGACAAATCGCTCATAATTTGCAACATCAAGGTTGACTTGCCGATTCCGGGATCTCCACCAATCAAAACTAATGAACCTGGCACAATGCCACCACCTAAGACACGGTTTAATTCTTCAGACTTAGTAGCAATTCTGTCTTCTTTTTCGGCTTTGATCTTATCCAACTTTACTGGTTCGTTTAATCCGGTCTTTTGAATTAAACGACTGGCAGTTGCTTTAGTGGACCGCTTTTGTACTTCTTCTGTTTCTTTTTCAAATTGATTCCAGGCACCACAATTAGGACATCTTCCTAAGTAGCTCGCCGAAATATAGCCACAGGAACGGCATTTATACTGTGTTTTTACTCTTGCCATTAATCATCCTTCTTTTCATTAGTTGAACCAAAACCACTTAAACGAGTACGGCTAATCGGATCATCATCGTCAGTTTTTAGATATTTCATAAAAATACCTTGGGCGATGCGCTCACCCTTTTTAATATGCAAAGGACGCACACCATAATTAATCATTTGTACAAAAATTTCGCCTTCATTGTTGGGATTGTCATAATAGTCTGCGTCAATAACCCCAATTCCATTAGGTAAAGCTAAATTTCTTTTAAAGGTATTAGAAGAACGATTAGCTAAAATCAACACCTCATCTTCTGGCATATATGTTTTAAGGCCAGTTGGCACCAAAAAAGGCTTTAGGATTTGGTCGGCCATTTCATAATCACGCTCATATAATTGGTGACCATTTCTAATTAATCTAAAAATTCTAACAAAATCCAGTCGCCAAATACTAGGAATAATAACATCTTCTGCTGCTTCGATATCATAACCCGCACTGGCTAGAGTTTGCCGGCGAGGCAAGTTAATTTCTTGATCTTGATACTTTTTTACTACTTCAAATCCGCGTATTTTCATCGTTTAACCCCATTTACTACTTTTCTTTTAACAGATATATATTCTACAATGTTTTCTATAAACAAAAAATATTTAGCTCTCTATTATCTATTACGCAAAAAAGAGCGTTTTTTCTTTTAAAAGGTGAAAATTTTATGTTTAATCTTGAAGACTCACACCAATGTTTTGAAAAACACGATGATCATGGCACTTTAATTAGCCGCTGGACAATGGACAAAATAAAGAGAAATGATAGCACTGTTTGGGTGATGAATCATTTCTTTGTTAATCCAAATTCTAATTTAGAAGAGATATTAGAAAAAGAAATGCCAACGGTTCTATTGCTTGCTCAAAAATCTGGCTATCCTATCTGGCCATTAGATCCAACAGTGATTGACTACTTTGAAAAACATCCCGAATTTCACAAAATTTGGTATCATCGTCCATATTCCAAAAAGTAGTTCTATCATTGAATAGACGCCTTTCTTTTAATAAGTTAAAATAGAAAAAAAGAAGATATAAAGGGAGGAATTTTTTAATGGCAAAAGAAATTAATAATAATACCATCGATAAATTCGAACAAGATTTAGCTAAGCATCCTGTTTTTAACGTTGCTAGCCACGCTGCTCAAGAAAACGGCATTTATAAAGCAAGCCAAAACTTACAAACCAAGATTGACTTAGACCCAACTTTCTCAATTGAAATTGAGACTGGTAAGCCAGCTGACCAAAAACAATCAGGCCGTTGCTGGATGTTTAGTGCATTAAACACTATGCGTCATCCATTACAAAAGAAATTTAAGTTAAAGGACTTCGAATTGTCTCAAAACTACACTAACTTCTGGGACAAATTTGAAAAGTCTAACTGGTTCTTTGAAAATGTTATCTCTACTGCAGATAAAGACTTAGGCGATCGCAAAGTCTCATTCTTATTCACTACCCCACAACAAGATGGCGGTCAATGGGACATGCTCTGCGGTATTATCGAAAAATACGGTATCGTTCCTAAGAGCGTTTACCCAGAAACGGCTAATGCTACTAACTCTAGTGCATTAAACGATACTTTAAATACTTTACTTCGTAAAGATGGTCTTGAATTACGTAGACTTGTTAATGCTGGTAAATCAGAAGCTGAAGTACAAGCTCGCAAAGAAGAAATGTTAAACGATGTCTTCCGTGTTCTTGCAATTTCACTTGGTGTTCCACCAAAGAAGTTTAACTTTGAATATCGTGATGACGACCACAATTATCATATTGACGAAGATATTACTCCTAAGGAATTCTTTGATAAATATGTTGGCATGGATTTGGCTAACTACATTTCCACAATCAATGCCCCAACTAACGACAAGCCTTTCCACAAGGTCTTCTCAGTTGAGTATTTAGGTAATGTTGAAGGCGGCCGTCAAGTTCGTCACTTGAACTTAAAGGTTGATGAAATGAAAGACCTCATCATCAAGCAATTGAAGAGCGGCGAAGTTGTTTGGTTTGGTTCAAACGTTGTTAAAGATTCTGAACGTCGTGCAGGACTTCTTGACACTAACCTTTACCGTCGTGATCAACTATTCGATGTTGACTTCTCAATGTCTAAGGCTGACAAACTTGATTCAGGCGAAAGTATGATGGACCATGCTATGGTTATTACAGGTGTTGATATTGTTAACGGTAAGCCAACCAAATGGAAGATTGAAAACTCATGGGGCGAAAAGCCTGGCTTCAATGGTTACTTCGTAATGAGTGATTCATGGTTTGATTCATTTGTTTACCAAGCAGTTATCAACAAGGACATTTTGCCAGAAGATCTTAAGAAGGCTTACGACGAAGGCAAGAACAATCCTATTCAATTATTGCCATGGGACCCAATGGGTGCTTTAGCATTTAAGTATTAATAGCTATAATCAAATAGTTAAGTGTCGGAAAGAAATTTCTGACACTTTTTTTACAACTTCAAGTGTACTTTCTTGCATCCCAAAAATATTAGGCCTACAATGAAGGCGAATTCGGTAGAGAGGATTCAAATGGTAAAGTTTATGTAGGAGGAAAAAAACATGACAGACTATTCAAAAAGACAATTAAAAGCATTAGATAGAATTTCAAAGAAAATTAGTGATGCTGAAAGCCACTTAGCTAGAATTGAAGATTCCGTACCTGACCGTCGTCACCGTACTGCACAACATGAAACTATCAAGGATATTAAGTCTATTTTGAAGCATGCTAGAAAAGTCGGCGAATATGACGCTAAGATCGATGCTAAGGCTGACGAAAGTGAATATGTTTATGTTGAAGATGAAGAAAATGTTATTAAAGACCTTGAAAAAGAATTCAAGGACTTGGATGACAGACTTGATAAATTAAGTGACACTGATGGCTACGACATTAAGCGTTACCGTGAAGAACATCACTCACTTGAAAAAGCTAAGGAAGTATTGGCTAAGGCCGGTAAGTTAAATTAATAAGTTAAAAATAATAAAAAAGCGCAAGCAGATAAAATCAATTATCTACTTGCGCTCTTTTTGTATTGTTTCTAGATTAAGTATTTTTCTGATTTCATATACCATTTCTTTACTACAGTAGTTAAAGCAATATATAAGATTAACAGAATAAGGACAATTGCTAAAAAGTAAACTGGTATTGATCCAAATTTCATTATTTTAGCAATTGGAGTAATCAAGCGATTTATACTCGTCGTTCAGTTTTAACACTACGTAACGTGAAGTTTGTTCAACTAGCTGACTGGGAAAAGCCTTAAGTCGACAGTTCCTGTTTAACCCGTTGGCATCTCTGGATGTTGCTGGGCGTCAGCGTATATTTACGTAGGAGTCTCACCTAACAGTTTATTTGCTTTACTTATTCAATTGACATTTTTAGAGTAAAAGCTTCAGTATAAAATATCAATTACTTTAACTCTATCTTAATATTCTTAACCATATCACAAGAAGTAAAAAGGCTCTATAATTTTTCCTGTTGATGACTTATCTATATGATAAGCTGTTAACAAGTTTTTTATTGCATTAAAAAAGGAGGACATAGTCCTCTTTAATAAAAAATCTATTCCACTAAACATTTTATAAATAAAGGTGTGTTTCTATGTCCTCTTTTAATAATTGTATTAAATTCGAGCTTGATGTTAAAGACGAAAATATTGTTTTTAAAGATTATTTCTATAAATCGATCAAACTG
>NZ_CANBCQ010000009.1 GCF_947367125.1 uncultured Lactobacillus sp. | reverse complement strand
CCTCTTTTTTGCAATAAAAAATCCTGTTAACAGCTTATCATATAGATAAGTCATCAACAGGAAAAATTATAGAGCCATTTTTTTGTGAACGGCAGTCGACAAACAGTATAATGATATCAAAAGCATTGAAGTTATTTAGAAAAGAAGATGGAAAATGGCTAAAAAGTTACGCCACGCTTGGTATTAGCGATTTTGTCGGCAGGGATGCTCTCATTTTTAGGAATATTGGATGAAACAGCCACGACAGTTACTTTTCCAACGTTAATTAAAGAATTTTCGATTACCACTGATCAAGTTCAGTGGGTAAACACACTAGTCTTATTGGTAATTGCGACTATCGTACCGATTAGTTCACAGATTAGATTAAGAATTTCGACTAAGAAAATTTTTATTCTAGGAGTTCTTTTGTTTACTTTGAGGCTAATCATCGATATTTTATCACCGCGCTTTGATTTATTGTTATTAGGACGGGCAATGCAAGGAGTCGGCACGGGGATTGGCTTACCGTTAATGTACAATATTATCTTGGCTGAAGTACCTAAAGAAAAACTAGGCTTTATGATGGGAATCGGCACTATGATTACTGCCTGTGCCGTTGCCTTAGGGCCAGTTTTTGGCGGAATGATTACCGATGCACTTAATTGGCGCTGGATCTTCATTATTTCGCTATTTTTAATGAAAAACGCCCGGAAATTCCCCGTATTTTAATGCGGGGATGGATAGGGCCAAGCTGACCTAATGGTCAGCTTTTTTTATTAAAAAATGAAGACATATGTTCGACTTTCCTGTAAAATATAAATATCTAATCTACAGAAGGAGGTGAAACACATGAAGAGAATGAGCAGTTTAGCCTACCATTTTGGCTTGAAAGTACGCTTTTATCCTAGTTCTAAACAAAAGAAAATCATCAAGCTAAATTATGATGCTCAGCGTTTTGTCTACAACTCTTATGTAGGACGTAATCGGAACAATTATCGGGCTAAGGGCTACTTAGCTGTTAGACAATATCAAGTAATGCCTTTTGCCTTTTCTGTTCTTAATAATTATGAGACTAAGCTAGCAGAAGAAGTAGTCGCCAATAATGAGTTATTGGCTAAGCCAAAGAACATTCGCGATGCCTATAGCTTTTTACGCGTTAAAGAAATTGACAGTCTCGCTATTGCCAATGCGATTCAAAACTATCAGAAAGCTTGGAACAACTATCGCAAGCTTGGTCATGGAATTCCGACTTTTCACAAAAAACGTAGTGATTGGTCATATCAGACCAACTGTCAGTATCCTAAACAGACAGAAGCCTTTCTTGATAACGGGACAGCTAGATTTATTGATGCTAAGCACGTTAAATTGCCTAAGCTAGGCGTTGTCCGCATTGCCAGCTTTAGAAAATTGATTAAAGAGCGTTTGCTTAATCATATCCCAACTAGAATTGGCACAGTCACGATTAAAAAGACCGCTGACGACCAGTTTTACTTATCAATGCAACTAGGCAGCGATATTGCCTTTGTTAAGGAATTGCCTAAGACGCAGAGTCAAATTGGCATCGACCTCAATCTTGATAATTTCTTAACAGCATCTAACGGAGCAATGGTGGCTAATCCACGATTTTATCGCAAAACCAAAAAGAAGCTTGCCCATGCCCAACGTGTCTTGTCTCGCAGGCAGCGCAGAGCTAAGAAAGAGGGACGCAATTTGCGCTTAGCCAAGAATTATCAAAAACAGCGTCTAGCAGTCGCTAAACTGCACGATAAGATTCGCAGACAGCGAAATGACTTCTTGCAAGTACTCTCAACTGCACTAATCAAAAACCACGATTTAGTAGTTGCCGAGGAATTAAGAAGCAAGAACCTGTTAAAGAATCATGCCTTGTCTCAAGCTATTTCTGATGTTGGCTGGCGCAGTTTTCTGAACATGCTGGCATATAAGGCAGACCTATATGGCAAAGAGTTCAAAACAATTGATCCTAAGTACACCACCCAAAGATGCCATCAATGTGGCAGTATTATGGGACAAAACGGTTATAAGAAATTAACGCTTAAGGATCGAGAATGGACTTGTCCAATCTGTCAAACGCATCATATCCGTGATTGGAATGCGGCAGTAAACATCTTAGAAAAAGGCTTAGGCAACTGGCAGAATTCTAAAATAAAAAAAGCAGCCTAAGCTAGGCTGCAGTCCGCTAGCAACTTGCGGACTCAAAAGGCTTTGGTAATTAGACGACCTCTATCGGCAATAGTCAAAAGATTATTGTTGGTAAGTCAAGTCCGTATCTAAGCAAGTTGGTGTTCTGGTTAGCGCAAGCTAACGAGCCAGCCACCAAGCCCCAGAATTTATTCTGGGGTAGTTGACTTATCTTGAGTCTATTTACGGGAAGCTATTCAATTCGGCAGATTAATCCGCTTGAAAAAGTGAAGTTCAAGTATGTGCAATGGCTATCTTTGGCTATTGGGCTGGTCTGTTTAATGCTGGGCTTTACACGGATTGCTAAATATTCATTTTTCTCAATCCGAGTTTGGGGCTTCTTAATCTTAGGAATTATTAGTTTATTAATTTGGCTCAAAATATCTTGGTCCGATAAAGCAGCATTGATTAGTCCGCAACTGTTTAAAAATTTACGTTTTAGCATGCAGTTAATAGCTTATTGCTTTGCCAAAATTGCGACGCTAGCTTTGGATTTTATCTTTCCAATCTATGTCCAAGCTGTCAATCATGGTTCCGTTTCATTAGCCGGTTGGGTTACTTTTCCCGGTGCGGTAATTAATGCGTTAATGGCGGCCTTAGCGGGCAAGCTGCTTGATAAAAAAGGCGCGCGGTTGCCGATTATTATAGGAATAATTGCTAGTTTGACTAGTTTAATTTTGATGAATGTTTTGGCACCATTAAGCAATCTTGCCATTGTATTGTTATATGTTCTTTATTATGGCGGATACGGGATGTGCTTTGGCAGTTTAATGACTAGCGGTTTGATTACTTTAGGTAAAGCTAGCCACGCACAAGGTAATGCGATTTTTAATACGCTGCAACAGTTTTCAGGTGCAGTGGGGACTGCTTTAGCTGGGACTTTGATTGCGCTAGCGCAGAATAATCATGTAGGTAATGGTACAGCAGTCAGTTCTAAATGGACCTTTATGATATTACTAATTTTGATAATTATTAAGTTATTCTTGGCTCTTGTGTTTGTACCGAAGAAGAGATAAAAGAAAGTTCAGCGAAAGCTGAATTTTTTATTTTGTAAATATATTAACTTTAAATATGTAATATTTGATTAATATACTAAACAAAATTATAATTATTTTGATCAATATAATTATATAGGAGCAAAATATGAATCCAGATTTACTTGCGGCACTTATTCTTGAAGGTCAAAAAAATATTAAAAGTATTGCTATCATTCCTCGTGATTATCATTTTGAAGATAGTTTGAATTATGTGTTAGTAGGCTTGCGGCGGGCTGGCAAATCAACGCTATTATTTAAAAGAGCACAGGATTTAGTAGATAAACAAAATGTGGATTGGTCACAAATTGTTTACTTGAATTTTGAAGATGAACGACTAGATGGTTTTCAATTAGCTGATTGTAATAATATCTTAATTGCAGCCAATCAATTAACAACTAAGAAGCATTATTTTTTATTTGATGAAATTCAAAATATTGCTGGCTGGGAAAAATTTGCTCGTCGTTTAGCAGATCAAGGTGAAAGTGTTTATTTAACCGGTAGTAACTCTAAGGTGTTGGGTCATGATATTGTTCTGCGGCTGGGTGGAAGATATATGACCAAATATGTGGCACCTTTTAGTTTTACAGAATATTTAACTGCTAAAAAAATCCCACATGATAAATTATCCGTCTTGGATACAGTTAATAATGGCCAAATTCGTGCTGCCGCAAATGAATATCTATGTTATGGTGGGTTGCCAGAATCTATTATCTTAACAGACAAGAGAAATTACTTAACAAGTATTTATCAAAATGTATTTTTAGCTGATATCATTGTCCGCAATAAGATTCGTAATGAAAAGACGATTTCATTATTACTTAGAAAAATTGCCGATACAGTAATGCACCAAGTTTCATATGCAACTTTGTATAAAAATATAAAAAATGTGATTAGTACGGTAAGTCGCAATTCGATTATTGATTATATCGATTACGCTAAGGATGCATATTTGTTATTTTCCACCAAAAATTATTTTGCTAAATTTAGTGAGCGTGAAAGCAGCCCAAAGTATTATTTTACAGATAATGGCATTTTAAATTTGTTTTATCTGGATAAATTGCCAGCATTACTAGAAAATCTAGTTGCGATCAAGTTGCATAATAAATATCAAGAGAATTTATTTTATTTAAAATCTCAAAAGACAGGGATAGATATTGATTTTTATGTACCAGCTAGTAAAACTGCAATTCAAGTTGCATGGGAAGTGAATGATACGTCAAAAGAACGTGAAGTTGGGAACCTAATTAAATTAGCTGATAATTTTGATGAAGTTGAAAACTTAATAATCGTTACTCATGGTGAAGAGGCTGAAATTCAGCAAAAAGATAAGATAATTCAGTTAATGCCACTATATAAATTTTTATTAATGAGATAGTTTTTCGATAACTCATAAAATGGTAATGCTCAAAATTTTTTGAGCATTTTTTATAACTATAAGATCTAAAGAGATATAAAAATGGACATAAGATCTAAAGAGATATAAAATTAAAGCCAACAACTAAAATAATGAAAATAGGTGAACATCAATTATGTCTGAAATAACGAATCCATTTGACCCTAACTTTGGCAAAGTTCCCAAAATATATTTGGGGCGACAAAAAATAGTAGAAGATATAGTAAGATCACTTGAAAGTGGCACCGGACCCTATCAAACTTCAATGATCTATGGGATGCGCGGGGTTGGTAAAACTTCATTACTTGCTGATATTACCTCAACTTTAGAAAAGAAAAATAATTGGATCGTTATTTACTTAGCTATGACGAGCGATTTGCTTGCTACGCTCATTCAAAGTATTTATCAGGAAGCAGCGAATCCAGTAAAAAAGGCGTTGAACAAAATTGATGGAGTGAAATTTTCGGCTTTTGGCTTTGAATTGGAAGTTCATATGTCTAATCCGCAATCTACTTATCAAGTGTTACTTGAAGAAATGCTAAAAGTATTAAAAGAGCATAACCAGTCTTTACTGATAGCGATAGATGAAGTTAAGGAAACACCTGAGATTGTTAATTTGGCGTCTATCTATCAAATTATGGTGTTGAGGAAATATCCAATTAACATGATGATGACCGGCTTACCTAAGAATGTTTCTGAGCTTCAAAATAATGATGTATTAACTTTTCTCCTAAGAAGTGGACGTGTACCACTGGGTCCGCTTGATCTTTTTAATATTAAGTATCGCTATCAAAAAGCGTTTGAAAGAGGCAATAAAGAGATTGATAATACTGCCTTAATGAAAATGACTAAGCTGACTAAGGGATATGCTTATGCATTTCAAGACTTGGGTTATCATGTTTGGCAGAATTCTACTGATCAAGTAACCGATAAAAGTATCGAAAATTCGATCCCATCGTTTAAAAATGATCTGTTTCGTAATGCTTATACCAAGATTATCTCTGAATTGTCGCCGGTCGATCGAAAATTTTTATTTATTATGGCTCATAATGATAAAAATATTGTTAATATAAGTGATATTCGCAAGCAAATGGGCAAAAGTTCAAATTATGTTTCGCAATATCGGCAGCGATTAATGGATAGTCAGGTAATCATTGATGCAGGATATGGCAAAGTGGCATTTTCTTTGCCATTCATGAAAGACTTTTTGCTAGAAGCAGAAGAATTATATGAAATTGACGATTAACAAAAAGTTTGCTCTCCAAAAAATAGAGCAAACTTTTTTATTTTACAATTAAACTTTTCGCCTTCGTCCACCAAATGTGTAAACAGTAAGCTGACGTAAATGATAAGATCCAGGTTAATAGCCAAGAAGTGGAATACTTTTAAACTAGTTTGGGAATTCTTTCTCACTTGGTGCAGGCAAAAAGTGGAAATCGGCGCAATTACTGCTAGACAGTAAAGAGTCATTGATGGCTTGTAATATGGTGCATTATTAAAGTTAATCGGATGACCAAACTTTTGTAATTCAATGTTTGTCCAGATGAAACAAGCAATAAATGCGATAGTAATTAACCACCAAAACTTTGTGACCAATTGATTATACTGTCCTCGCAATTGCCAAGCTAACATTCCGTACACACCGTAGATGAAGAATGAAATAAAAATCCGGTCGAGTAAATACCAGTCATGTTTATGCATGCCGTGGAAGACATTGTAATCATAGAACCAAAGCCAAGCAAAATAGAGCACAAAAGTGATTACTGCAGCCCAAAGGCCCCGAGTTAAATTGTGCCCTACATAACGACTTAATCCCCAGAAAAGCGGCATTAAAATGATGAATTGCAACATCATCGTGTTATACCACAAGTGCGGGGCGGCGTTCCCATTAATGAATTGTCAGCAGAATGAACCAAGATTGTTAAAATGATTAACTTGTTGCAGCCATGGCATTCCTACTAGGTAGATTAACGTCCACCAAATAGTAGGAACAAAAAGGTTAAACCAGTTTGCCCGCATGTGTTTTGCATATGAAAAACTACCTTTTTCATCATTGGTGCGAATTGTAGTATACAAAATACCAAAAATAAAGGCGGGAGCCGTATATTTGACTAAATTATACAAAATGCCAAAAATGTCCTGCCTATGAATTGGCTGTCCCACGCCCATGACCAACGACATGATTGGCTGTGAAATTACCGCGCTACAGGCAAATACTTTTAGATAATCGCCAATGTCGGCTATTTGATAACTTTTAAATTGATCTGATTTCATAAATCTTTTTCTCTTCTCCTAATATTATTGTGTCATTTTTTAAAATTAGGTGAAAGGATAATCGTGTTAAAATTAGTTTAGCTATTTTAGAAGTGGGGTAAAAATGGCAGTAGAAGAAATCACGCAAAATGCAGTAAAAGCATTACTTTATGAAGTTGTTACCAATCCTAAGCCGGGCTTAGTGGATCCAGTTGACGTGGGATCTCATCCTGATATGAACGTGTATCTGTTTATTGATAGCAGTTTGAGCTTGGAATCTTATTTTCGGCAAGCAGCTAAGATTGGCGCAGATTTTAGTGGACAGGATTTGCGGCAAATGTTTGAACAATTGCGTCAAGCTGGCATTAAGGCAGAAGAAGCAATGTTTACTGCTACAAATAGTGTAAATACTCATAAAGGCGCGATTTTTTCGTTAGGCTTGTTTGTCTGTGCTAGTAGCTATTGTCAAAATAGCCATCAAGATGAATTTGAAGTGATCCAGCAGATGACCAAGGGCTTAGTTGAGCGTGATCTGGGTAAGAAGAAAGACACTGCTGGTGAAAAACAATTTTTGCAGTATGGTAAAGGCGGCGTTAGAGCGGAAGCAGAAGCAGGTTATCCATTGGTAAGGGATGTGGCACTGCCATTTTTGGCTCAAACCCATGGGGAACTAAATGTTCGATTATTGGACACATTAATGAGAATTGTTAGTGAGATTGAAGATTCCAATTTAATTAAAAGAGCGGGTAATATTGAAGTAGTTGAATGGGCACATAATCAAGCAAAAAAATATTTGGCATTAGGTGGCTATGGTACTCAAGCTGGAAAACATTTTATGTTAGAGCTTAACCCAATTTTTAAAGAGAAAAATTATAGTCTGGGTGGTAGTGCTGATTTGTTAATTATTACCATTTTTATGGCATTACAACGTGGAATATTATAATGACAAGTCATATTGCTTGGTTATTTTCGAAAAAGGCACCATACTAAAAGGGAAAAATCGGTTTTTCACGAAAGGATGGAAAAACAATGGATGATTATGTAATTGATTTTGATTCATTAGGTTACTTAAAGCCTGAGACTTTAGCCATTATAAAGTTGGTGGTAAAGAAATATAACGAAAGTAAAGATGATGATGTCTTGCAGGATGGAGTAGTTGTTGGCTTTGATGAATTAGCCAAGGCTGCTAAGATTCCAATTGATAAATTACCAGATGAGGTCTTTAAAGATTTGGATGCGGAAAGAGATCAATTTGATGAAGAAAAGAGAAGCTATGAGCCGCTAGTAGCTAGTTGCTTAGCTGATGAAAAAGCTCGCGAATTTAGAATAATCATTAATCATCGCTTGTTTGAATTTTAAATAAGATTGAAAAAAGATCAATAATCTTAGTTGAAAAAATTTTGATTATTGATCTTTTTCTGTTTCTTAGTCTAAATCAGAACCATTAGAGGCGATTACCTTCTTGTACCAGTAGAAAGAATCTTTCGGATAACGTTTAAAGCTGCCTTTTCCATGATCATCTTCATCAACATAAATAAAGCCATAGCGCTTCTTCATTTCTCCAGTACTTGCACTAACTAAATCGATGCATCCCCAAGGTAAATAACCAATTAAATCAACCCCGTCATCAATTACTGCCTTTTCCATCTGCTTGATATGATCACGGAAGTACTTAATGCGGTAGTCATCGTGAATTTGATGGTCAGCGTTCATCTTGTCATAGGCGCCCAGACCATTTTCTACGATAAACAAAGGTTTGTGCCAGCGAGTAGTCATCCAATTCATAGAGTAGCGTAACCCCATAGGATCAATGGCCCACCCCCAATCGTTAGTCTTAATATAAGGATTAGGAACTAAGTCTTGGTATTCGCGATAATCCATATGATCGGTATATTTCGCCGTGAAAGACATATAGTAAGAAAAACCAATATAATCGACAGTACCATTTTTCAAGATCTTTAAATCATTATCAGTAATATCTAAATTATAATTCTTGCGTTCAAAGTAAGCTTTTAGCCAGTTAGGATATTTGCCATTGACGTGAACATCGCCAAAATAGAGGCGACTATCCATTGCCCGCTGAGCAAAAAGAACATCTTCAGGTTTAGAAGAAGCGGGATAAATAGGACAAAAGGCGAGCATACAACCGATTTGTAAAGATGGATCAATGGCATGGCCGATTTGAACAGCCTGAGCACTGGCCACTAATTCATAATGGGATGCCTGATACATCATCTTTTCCTTGTCATCGCCATTTTTAAATAGCAGACCAGAGTTCTTTAATACATTACCAATATCCTCGTAATTAGCTTGATTATTAATTTCGTTAAAAGTCATCCAATATTTGACCTTATTGTGATAACGTTCAAAACATATATGAGCAAACCGAGCAAAGAAATCAATTAATTTGCGATTAGACCAACCACCATATTCAGTCACTAAATGATAAGGCATTTCAAAATGAGAGAGGGTAACGACTGGTTGGATATGATATTTTAACAACTCATCAAATAAGTCATCATAAAATTTAAGTCCTGCTTCATTAGGTTGATCTTCATCACCATTAGGAAAAATGCGAGTCCAAGCAATAGAGGTACGAAAGGCTTTAAAGCCCATCTCGGCCATTAATTTGATGTCCTCCTTGTAATGATGATAAAAGTCGATTCCAACGTGATTAGGGTAGTATTTATCTTTTTCGATTGTTTTAGTAATTTCACGGGGATGCTCACGATCGCCTAAAGTCATAATGTCAGCTATAGAGATCCCTTTACCGTCTTCTTTGTATGCACCTTCAAGTTGATGAGCGGCAACGGCGCCACCCCATAAGAAATTATCGTTTAAAGTTTTAGTCATAAAAATACTCCTTTATTAACTACTTAATTGCATTATATGAAATCGATTGCAATTAAGTAAGAGAACTTAGGAGTTTAGGTATGATGATAAAAAATAGTATTTTATTTCAGGATTGGCACAGGGTGTTTTACTGTGATAATTTTTTCTCTAAAATATGATCTAGGCTTTCTATAATGTACATAACAGGAACTTGTGAAGACAAATCATAGTGGTTGTTTAAACGATGAGTATATTCATAATAATTTAGAACATAGCGACTCATTTGAGCAATAGTACTAGTTTCTTGACTAGTGATACATACAATTTTAACATCTTCATCATTTACAAATTCGTTGATTAATTCTATTAATTCCGTTGTTTCTCCAGAAACAGAAAAACAAATAATAACGTTATTAGTTGTGTTTCTTAACTTAGCATGTAAAGGATAAAAAGGATCAGTTACAGGAGTGGTATTAAGGCCAAGTGATGCCATTCTGCGTGCCGCATATTCAGCTAAAAAAGCAGAGTCCCCCATACCTAGCGTTGTAACATTATCACATTGAAAAATAGTATTAGCGACTATCATTAATTTGGATACGATATCTTTCGGGAAGCTGTTTTCATCGACAAAATGAAATTCGTTTTGGTTAGGCTTAGCGGATAAATCATTATTTTGAAGATATGCTTTAAATTCTGGAAAGCTGCTAAAACCAATTTTGTGAATAAAACGCATGACTGAAGAGCTAGAAACATGAGCATTATTTGCAATATCTCTAACACGCATGTAAACAACTTTATCGGAATTTTGAGTAACATAGCGATAAATAGCTAGATCAATATCAGATAATGAAGATAAATCTTTAAAACCAAAAAATGCCATAGTTTTTCTCCTTATAGTTATAACTTAAATATAAGATAACATATAACGGATATATTATGAAACAGTGTGTGCCATTCCTGATACATAAAGCATAGTGCCGTAAATGTTCCTAAGTAACTGTAAAGTATTGATTGATCGAATGCGCTTACATAGAATGTAAATGTAAGCGAAATAAAAAAGTATTGAGGGGAGATACTTATGCAAAACTTTATTAATCAAAAGATTTTACCTCCTATCATGAAATTCATTAATACTAGAGCAATAAAGGCGCTAAAAGACGGAATGGTTTTATCATTACCATTTATCATGGTAGGTTCAGTATTTTTACTGTTAGCTTCATTTCCAATACCAGCAGTAGCAAATTGGATGAATCAAATGGGCTTAACTCCATATTGGAATCAAGCATATAACGCTTCATTTGGTATTGTAGCTGTATTTGCGGTTGTTGGTATTGCTTATACATGGGCAAAAAATGAACATGTTGAAGGGCTGCCAGCAGGAATGACCGCTTTTGTTGGATTTTTAATTATTATGAATTCAACCACTCCAGTTAAAGATGGCACTAAAACTGTTATTTCCGCTGCTAAAGCTCCAAATTTATTGATTGGCTTCATCGATCGTACTTGGCTTGGCGGCCAGGGAATGATTGCCGCTATCATTGTAGGGTTAATCACTGGCTGGATTTACACTTGGTTTGTTAAAAAGAAGATTACAATTAAGTTGCCAGATCAAGTTCCACCAGCAGTTGCTAACTCATTTGTTGCTTTGATTCCATCAGCTGTTTTAACCGTATGGTGGTTGTTAGTTTACATTTTCTTTGATAAAGTAGCACACACAACTTTAACTCAATGGATTTACACTACTATTCAAACTCCATTACAGGGTGTAACTGACTCATTTGGTGGTATTTTATTATTAACATTATTGGTACCATTCTTCTGGTTCTTTGGTGTACACGGATCTACTTTAGTTGGTGGTATTGCAGGACCAATTTTGAGTGCCAATGCTCTTGAAAATGCTGCGATCTTTAAGAAATTAGGTTACGTTGATGCTGCTCACGGTGGCCACATTGTTATTCAGGGGTTGTTTGATCAATTCTCAACAGTTACCGGTGCCGGCATGACTATTGGTTTGGTAGTCTTTATGACATTTATGGCTAAGTCAACCCAATTAAAGAGTATCGGTAAACTGGCATTGGTTCCAGGAATCTTTAATATTAATGAACCTGTTCTATTTGGATTACCAATCGTGATGAACCCAATGTTAGCTATTCCATTCTTCATCATGCCACCACTTTCAGCAGGTTCAACTTATTTATTAATTAAAGCAGGTGTTTTGCCATATTTGAATGGTGTACAAGTGCCATGGACTACGCCACCAGTTATTTCTGGATTTTTAATCGGTGGTTGGAAAGTTGCTATTTGGCAAGCTATAATTTTGGTAGTATCCTTCTTTGTATATCTTCCATTTGTACGTAGTTACGATAAGATGTTGTATGAAAAGGAACAAGCTAAAGTAACTGAAGAAAAGGACTAATGAAAATTTGTAGATAATAAAAAGATCGATGATCAACGTTTTTAACGAAGATTATCGATCTTTTTCTATAATCCAAATGCAATCTTGTATAATAATGCACCACAGATTCCGCCGGCAATTGGTGCTACCACTGGTACCCAGCCATAGTCCCAATGAGCTGAGCCTTTGTGTGGCAATGGACAAAGGGCATAGACAATTCGCGGACCCAAGTCTCTTGCTGGGTTTAGTGCAGGACCGGTTGGACCACCAACAGCCATAACTAAAGCGGTAATCAAGAAACCTACACCGATATTGGCTATATCTATCGATTGCTTAAAGAACATGCCGCGGTAAAGACCAACAGCTACGAATAAAAGAATAGCGGTTCCGACGAACTCAGTGATAAAACCGTTTAATTTGCTGTGTGCTGTGTCACCAGTAGCAAAACTAGCGAATACAGCATCGTCACTAGTGGTTCTCTTAATATAAGGCCAGTATACTGCTACTAGTAAAAGCTGACCGACAATAGCACCAAGCATTTGGACCGAGATGTAAGGTACGACTTGATCCCATGGGAAGGCACCGGCGCAAGCTTGAGCTAAAGTTACAGCAGGATTCAAGTGGTTACCTGAGATTGAACCAAATAACATCGCTGGTAACATTACCCCAAAACCGAAGCCGAAGGCGATCAAGAGCCACCCACCATTGGCCTGACCGTCACGACTATTACCACCGGTATCACGTAATACTGAGTTAGCAACTGAACCGTTACCAAATACGACTAAAATAATTGTGCCGAAAAATTCCGCACAATATTTCATTAACCAAGTATGTTCCATAATAATTACTTTCTTCTCCTCTAGTAGAAAAAATAAATGAAAAATAGTACAACCAAAAATTATACTCTTAACTCAAAAAATAGATATAGTTTTTAGCAAAAAAATGCAAGAAATTAGCATTAAAAAACACTAATTTTTAAATAATTTTAAAATACTTAAATTAAATTGGTGATTAGCTGTAATCATCATAATTCTCTAATTTTCCAGCAATTTAATAAATTAGACCGATCCAAATATGAGCAATACTTAACAAGACATTTTGCAATATATTATCTGCTTTTATCGAAAAAATCAGTCTTCTTAATCTCAATTTCACAATATTGGTATATAGCTTTAGATATTATTAATATATAACTTGAATCGCTTTCCTATACTGCATGGTATTATAAAATTGTTCACAATTGATATGTGAGAAAGAGAAAGCGAGTAGCAGGTTAATGAGAACAATATACTTGGTAAGACATGGACAAACTTTGTTCAATGTCCACCATAAAATTCAAGGCACTTGTGATTCTCCTTTAACAGAGTTAGGAAAAGCACAAGCTGAAGCCGTTCGACAATATTTTTGCAAAAGCAGATTAGCTTCGATGCTGTATTTTGTTCAAAACAGGAAAGAGCAAGTGATACGCTTGAAATTATAACTAATCAGCAAATGCCTTATACGCGGATATTTGATTTACATGAAAAGTCGCATGGTGAATATGAAGGTCAGGATGAATTCATGCTGCCTTGGCGGCGTGGTTTTAGCCGGATTAATGCGGCTATGGAGCCAGATACACATGTAGAGAAAAGAATGGAGCAAGCAATTACTGAGATTATTGATGCGACTCATACTGATGATACGATTTTGATTGTCAGGCACAGTTACGCCGGATAATTATGTTGTTGATAAAAATACAATGAAAATTGTCCACAAGATGGTGACTAAAAAGTCAGTTGAGTTAATTAGATTGCCATCTGGCGGAACAATCGAGCAAAAAGTAGTTTCAGATAAAGTTGATGCGCCAGCTTTAACTGATGCACAAATTATTGAATTAGCGGGTTATGCTAAAGAAATTGAAAAACACTATGGTTGCTACATGTATATGGAATGATCGCTCGATCAGAATGATAAATTATGGCTAGTTCAAGCACGACCAGAAACAGTTTGGTCACAGAAGAAGAAGCAAAAAGAAGCAGAGGTGACTGAAGAAGTAACGACTGACCATCAAGTACTGTTAAAAGGTTTGCCAGCTTCACCGGGAATCGTTTCAGGCAAGGTCCATATTATCGATGATCCAAAAGATATTAATGAATTCAAGCAAGGTGAAATTCTAGTAACTTTAATGACATCACCTGATTGGGTACCGGCGATGAAAAAGGCTGCGGCAATTATTACCAATAACGGTGGGATGACTTGTCATGTCGCAATCGTTTCGCGTGAAATGTAAATTCCGTGTCTGGTGGGGACTACTAGTCGCGGCTTAGCAGCAACCAAAGCTTTAAAAAATGGTGAAATAATTACTGTCTATGCCAAAAATGGGGTAGTTTATGTTGGAGTTGTTAAGGATGTAGTTAAAAAAGTGGAAAAGACAGCAGATAAATCTGTTACTACAGAGTATTTCCTACCAACTGCAACGAGAATTATGATGAATTTGGGTGATCCTGATTTGGCTGAGAAATATGCTTCACTTCCAGCCGGCGGAATCGGTTTAATGCGGGAAGAATTTTTATGGACCACTTATATTCACCAGCATCCGCTCTATTTAATTGAGACAGGCCACCCTGAAAGAGTAGTCAATGAATTAGCTAATGGGATTGGCAAAGTAGCGCGGGCAATGGCGCCACGGCCTGTAGTTTTGCGTTTTTCTGACTTTAAGTCTGGTGAATATCGTAATTTAAAGGGCGGCGATAAATATGGACCACATGAACCAGCAGATTTGTTAGGTTGGCGCGGTGCTTCTAGATATTATGATCCTAAATATATTGCGACTTTTGAACTAGAACTTGCAGCGGTAAAAAAGGTTCGCAATGAGTTTGGCTTAAAGAATCTCCAAGTTATGATTCCATTTTGTCGTACAGTTGATGAAGCACGCAAAGTGACCAAGATTATGGAAAAGCATGGGGTAGTGAGAAGTGCAGACTTTAAAATTTACATGATGGCTGAAATCCCTGCAAATATTATTTTGGCTGATCAATTTATTGATGGTTATTCGATTGGTTCAAATGATCTAACCATGCTGTTATTAGGTTGCGATCGTAATAACGATGTCATTTCTGATTTGTTTGATGAAAGAAATCTAGCCGTTAAAAGAGCGATTAGACATTTAATTAAGGTGGCTCATCAAGCTGGCAAGACTATCTCAATTTGCGGTCAGGCCCCTTCAGAATATCCGGAGTTTACGGAATTTCTAGTAAGAAGTGGAATTGATTATGTTTCAGTTAACCCCGATATGGTTAAGGTAACTAAGTTGAATGTGGCACATTATGAACAACGAATTTTACTTGATCAGGCAACTGGTTTGGGTAAAAAAGATCCAGCGGATTATAATTGATAAAAAATAGGTTTTATATAGAAAAAAGGCTTTGATTGTATTGCAGTCAAAGCCTTTTTTACAGTTCAATTTTGTTTTGGGGTAATTTTACAGTTAATTTTGAAAAAGAGTAGGGCTTAATTAATGATATTTCATAGGCATCAAGTGCTAAATCTTCGCCAGCAAAATTTGGATTATATAGCGGATCACCCACAATTGGTGTTCCTAATGAAGCGAGGTGGACTCGAATTTGATGGGTTCGCCCAGTTTCTAAAGTTAATTTGACTAATGCTGTTTGATTCGAATATCTTTTTAAAACTTGATAATGAGTAATTGCCTTGAGACCATTAAGATCAATTTTTCGTTTGCGCTGATCCAGTGGGTTGTGACCAATTGGGGCGTTAATTGTCCCAGTATTACTTAAGTGATCAGCGTTGTTAACTAGGGCTAGGTAATCACGATGAAAAATTTTGCTGGTTAATTCACGATTTAAAATAGGAACTACTGCTGGATTTTTAGCAACTAAAAGTAAACCACCCGTCAACATATCAAGGCGATGAACGATATAGGGAGATTGGCCTAAGTAAGTGGCACAATCATTTAAGGCAGTGTCAGTTTCATTTAAATTAGGGTGGGTCTTCTGACCTTTTTGCTTGTTAATAATTAATAAATTATCATCTTCATAAATTACATCGGGCATTTTGCCACTTGGTACATAAGCTTGCTGTTCACTTTCGACATGATTTAATTGCAGGTCAATTTTGTCGCCAGGTAAAATATTCTGATTAAAGTAGCGATAGTCGCCATTAACTTGAATACTTTTTTCAGTACGCAAAAAATGCCGCCACTTGCGGGGGATTAATAATTGACGTAAAACTTCGTTAACTGGTGTTGGTGCAAGATTTTTAGGGTAAAAAAGTGTAAAATGAAAACTCATAATAATTTCTTAAGTCTAATTTAGTTATAAACAGGTGTTTTGATAATATGGTACAATTTTCTTGTTTCTAAAAAGGAGCAATATATTTAATGAATAACGACCAACCAAAAAGAAGCAGTTTTAAAGATGCTTGGCATCGTTTTGATAGTCGCTTCTTTATCGGACGCTGGATTATTTTAATCCTGCTCACATTGATGCTCTTAACTTGTACCTATTATACAATTAAAGTTAAGACATCGAACATTGCTAATTTGAAAGCTTCTCTTTCAACCACAACGACAATTTATGATTATAAGGGCAAAAAAGCGGGCTCTTTGTATTCACAAAAGGGTTCGTTTGTGGAATATGATAAGATTTCACCTAATATTCAGAATGCGGTAATTTCTACTGAAGACCGGACTTTTTGGAAGAACCCAGGCTTTAGTATTAAGGGTATGGCTCGGGCTGCAATAAGTTTAGTGATTCATCATGGTCAAGTTACTGGTGGTGGGTCAACTTTAACGCAGCAATTAGCTAAAAACTCACTTTTGACGCAGCAGCAGACTTTCTCAAGAAAGTTAGAAGAACTCTTTTTTGCGATTGAAATTAATCATGTTTATTCCAAAAAAGATATTTTGACGATGTACTTGAACAATGCCTATTTTGGCAACGGAGTCTGGGGCGTGCAGGATGCTAGTCGCCGTTATTTTGGTAAAAACGCAAGTGAAGTCAATCCTAGTGAAGCTGCTACTTTAGCAGGGATTCTGCGCAATCCTAGTTTTTATAATCCAATCGACCATATGTCAAATGCTTTGGCAAGACGGAATCTAATCTTGAGTTTGATGGTTGATAACCACAAATTGTCGGCAGCGCAAGCTAAGATGTATCAAAAACAAGGTTTGACTTTAAGAAATACTTTTCAAAATAAAGATGGTTACCGTTATCCTTACTTCTTTGATGCTGTAGTTGATGAGGCAATCTCCAAGTACGGTTTGACTGAAGAACAAGTGATGAATAAGGGCTTGAAAATTTATACAACCTTGAATCAGAACTATCAAGGCAGATTGCAGGATACCTTTAATGAAAGCTGGCTTTTCCCGCAAAACGGAAGTGATGGTACTGAGTGTCAAGGTGCTAGTGTAGCAATGGATCCTAATACTGGTGCGGTCCGCGCAATTATTGGTGGTCGCGGCAAGCATGTTTTCCGGGGCTACAATCGAGCAACCCAGATGAAGCGTCAGCCTGGTTCATCAATTAAGCCGTTGGCGGTTTATGCACCAGCTTTGCAAAATGGCTATCATTATGACTCTCAACTATCGAATAAATTGCAAAAGTTTGGCAAGAACGGCTATGAGCCACACAATGTCGATAATGGCTATTCTAATACCATTCCGATGTATCAAGCTTTAGAAGAGAGTAAAAATGTGCCGGCTGTTTGGCTGCTTGACCGAATTGGCGTCAGCAAAGGTGTCCAATCTGTGGAAAACTTTGGCATTAAAGTGCCAAAGAGTGATCGCAATTTGGCTTTAGCTTTAGGTGGGTTATCTTCTGGGGTATCACCACTGCAAATGGCCAGAGCATATTCAGCCTTTGCTAATAAAGGGAATTTACCTAATAACTCTTTCTTTATTACTAAGATTACGGATGCTTCAGGCAATGTTTTAGCTGAAAACAATAATCCAGGCAGTCACCGAATTATTTCGGAAAATACTGCTAAGGAAATGACGACGATGATGCTGGGGGTCTTTACCAACGGTACGGGGCGCTCGGCTCAGCCTAATGGCTATCGGGTTGCTGGTAAAACAGGTTCAACTGAAGTGCCTAACTCATACGGCTTTGGTACTAAGGACCAATGGATTGTGGGTTATACACCGGATATTGTATTATCTACTTGGGTTGGCTTTGACCGGACTAATCGAGAGCATTACATGCAAGGCATTTCTGAAACTGGGATTACTCGTTTATACAAAGCTGAAATGGAAGGAATTTTGCCGTATACAGCTCAGACTGAATTTACCGAAAAAGCGCCTAATCAAATTGTCAAAAACAATGGCTCTAATTCTGATTGGACCGGCGGTTTAGGTGAAAAAATTCAGGATGGAATTGGTTCTGCAGGACAGAAAATTAATGAATGGTATAATAGCCTTAAAGGTTTATTTGGCCAATAAAATTTAGGAGGACCGCAATGGTTAACATTTATGATGCTGCTAACAAATTAGCAGAAGATTTAACACAAACTGATCAATATAAGAAGTTACAAGAAGCAATTAAAGCAGTTGAAGATGACAAGGATGCTTCTGCTTTGTTCAAGAAGATGGACGAATTGCAAAATAAGATCATGCAAGCACAACAAGCTGGTCAACCACTTTCAGCTGAAGACCAACAAGCTTACAAGGATTTGAATGATCAAGTTCAAAAGAATGCTAAAATTGTTTCACTTCTTACGAATGAACAAGGTTTGTACGATTTGCTTGGTGAAGTACAAAAAGCTTACACTAAGCCAATTAATGATCTTTATGAAGATCTTAGAAATTAATATTCGCGATGAAATTTATTCACTTTGCGGATGCGCACTTAGATAGTCCATTTCGTGGGCTATCTTTTTTGCCATCTAAGGAATTTAACCATATTTATCAAGCAGCTGATCAATCACTAACCAAAATCGTTGATCTGGCTTTGAGTGAAAAAGTTGATTTAGTTTTAGTAGCAGGGGATACTTTTGACAGCAGTCAGCCGTCACCACGCGCTCAGCTATTTTTCGCTGAACAGATTAAGCGTTTGACAGATGCAAAAATTCAAGTAGTCATGATTTTTGGTAATCATGATCATATGAAGCAAGAAGATCTGCTGGTTAGTCCTAGTCCTTACTTTAAATTGTTAGGTAGTAATGAAATAGTAGAAAAGGCTACATTTACTACGGCAAATGGTTATAACTATGATGTGGTTGGTTTTTCATATTTGAATAATCACATTACTGAAGATAAGATTCCTGAATTTCCCAAAAAAGGGCAAAATTATACTTTCGGCTTAATGCATGCACAGGAGAAGACGACGGCAGCTAGTCAAAACGTTTATGCACCTTTTACGGTTAAGGAATTACAGGATCTAAATTACGATTATTTTGCTTTAGGTCATATTCATGCTAGAAATAATTTGAGCACTGCATCGTGGATTGTTTACCCGGGAAACATTCAAGGACGGCATATTAATGAATTGGGTGCGAAGGGATGCTATCTGGGTGAAATCGATGAAAATAGTGGCAAAACTACGATTTCATTTAAAGAAACAGGACCAATTCTGTGGCAAGCAGCCAAGCTAGAGCTTGAAGCAGAGATTAATAAAGCCGACTTACAAGCAAAAATTATCGTGGTCCTTGCAGCTAAGCAAAAGACATACTTCAGTTTAACTATTAGTGGTGCTCAATATTTGACCGCGGAAGAACGTGATTTAGTTCAAGATGCTGACTTTTGGCAGACAATTTCGCAATCTTTGCAGTTTGACTCGCAGTTAGTTGATGTGCGTTTTGTTGTAAATACTAGTTTGAAGTTAAATGCTAATGATCAACAGGCTTTTCAGACTGCTAAGGATGAGTTGTTTACTGAAAAAGAATTTAGCAAGCTGGTTAGTGATTGGCAGAAAAAGGATCCGGAAGCAGCTAAGCTAGCCGCTGATCCAGCCTTTATTGCGGCCGTTAAAAATTTAACTGAAGTGAAGTTGATGAGTAAATTGAAAGGAATTAAGGATGAGACTGAAACAAATTAAGATCGTTAACTTTGGGCAGTTCTCGAATAAAACCTTTGATTTGCCCAGTGATAAAATCAATGTCTTTTTTGGCGCTAACGAAGCTGGGAAAAGTACTACTGTTGCTTTTATTAAGCAGATCATGTTTGGCTTTCATTTGCGGTCGAATTTTTCGCCATTTTTTGAAGACTATACGCCGCTAGCCCATGTAAGTCCGATGGGTGGTAGCTTGGTATTTGCGACAGATGATGGTGAATATGAGCTTGAACGGCTTTATGCCAAGGGCGATAAGACTAAAAAGGGTATTTTAACTGTCAAAAAAGATGGGCAAGTTGTTCCCGAAAATTTATTTTTTGATCAAATTCAAAATATTGGCGGCGCCTTTTACGCTGACAGCTTTATTTTTAATCAAGAGATGTTGGGCCAAGTTAGCAGCTTAAGTCAGACAGATTTACTGGAACGAATTTATTATTTAGGGGCTGCTGATTCGAGCAAATTGCTTGAATTGCGTGATAGTTTTGCTAAAGAAGCAGGGAAGCTGTTTAAAAAGACTGGTAAAAAGCCAGAAGTTAATCGTTTGTTGAAAGAAATGGCTGACAAACGGGATGAATTGACGCAAACTAAAAATGAGTTCAACGATTATGAACAGTTGTGGCAAGAATTTGAGCAAGAAAGCACCGCATTGAAGAAGCAAATGCAAGACTTGGCTGTATTGCAAAAGCAAGCTCAAGAATTGCAAAACTTGCAAAAAGAAATGGGCAATTATCAGACTTTGCTTGATTTACAAAAGCAGGTAAAAGATGTGGCTTTTGATAGTCAAAATTATCAAAAGGCTCAAGATTTAATGGCCCAAGGCCGCAACTTGCAAAAGACAATTCAAAAACTAGAAGACCAATTGCAAGATTTGGGTGAGAGTGAGCAGACAGATTTTGCGGCAGAAAAGAAATTGATCCAACAAAAGCCCCAACTTTTGCAATGGCAGGCTGAATACCGGAATTGTTTACAAAAAGTAGATCAATTAGAGCAAGAACAAAAGCAATTGCTGGCTTTAACTCCGGAATTACAAAGTTTGTATAATTTAACATCAGAGCAATTAAAGCAACTGCAAGCTGATTATCAAGCCTTGCCTAGTGCTGATACTGAATCGCAACAAGCTGCAGCTACTGATAACAAGATATGGTATATCATTGGCGGTGTGTTAGCTGTATTAGGTGTTATCTTCTTAGCTACGTTTGGTACGATTGGTGTAATTGCTTTGATCACAGGGCTAATTTTTCTAGCAGCTGGTTATGTAAAAAATAGTAATCAAACTAAGCAGAATGCGGCAATTTTAGAAAAAAGAAAGCTAATAGCGCAGGAGCGGCGAGCTTTTCAAACAAAATATGGTTTAGACTCTGATACTTTAAACCTAAACAGCGTGTTAACTAACTTAAATCAATATCAGCTTAAGGAAAATGCAGCTCAGGTTAATAATGAACAAATTAATACGATCAATCAGGATGTAGCTCAATTAGCATCAAATGTGCAAAATGCTTTAAAACAGCCTGTTGAAAATGATTTTAGTGCTGTTTTGGTTGGACTAGATGAACTGGATAATCAGGTTAGTCAAAAGCAAGAAATGGCGCAAAGAAGGGCTAATTTAACGACAACCGTCAAGCAGGATCAACAAGATTTAAAGGAATCAGGTTTACAATTAAAGGCGATTTTTGCCCAAGCTAATGTGAAAAATATGGCGGAATACGACCAGCTATATCAAGATTTCCTGGCTCAAACTAAGCTAAAAACACAAATTGCTGCTTTAAAAGCTTCATTAGGTGATGATTTGGAGCGGTTGAAAACACAGACAAATGCTGCAGAACTTACTGATCAACTATCTGGATTGGCTAGGCGAATTAGCAATAAAACTGCAGAAATTAATGATTTGCAAAGTCAGGTAGCCCAACTGCAAGTACAGCTGGACAATTTGGCAGACTCTACTGCAGTCTTTAAAGCTAAGCAAGATTTAGCTAATACCGAAACTGATTTTGCTCAAGCTAGTGAAGAGTATTTGGCTAATTTATTGGCTGCAAAATGGATTAGTCGCTCACTGGATTTAGCATCTAATGAGCGCTTCCCTAAGATGCTCAAGGCTGCCAAAGAATATTTAACCTTGCTTACTGGCGGCAGATATGTTGAGATTGAATTAGCGAAAAAATTAACGGTAGTTAGAAGTGATGGCAAAAAGCGCGAGGTGAAATATCTTTCTCGTGGGACTGCGGAACAGTTGTATTTTGCTTTAAAGCTAGCCTTTGTTGAACAAATTAAAGATGAAATTAATCTGCCGATTTTGATTGATGATTCATTTGTTAATTTTGATGACCAGCGAATCGGCTATATTGATCAGTTATTGCAAAAGATTAGTGAAAATAATCAAGTATTGATCTTTACTGCTCAGCACAGTTTGGTTGATAAACTTGGAATCAAGCCATTAACTTTTACGAAAGGAACTCAAGATGCTTAAAAGATTGCTAGATTACAACGATGGCGAAGAGATGGACATTGTTGTTTTGATTAAAAATTCGCAACTGCGTCGGAATAAGAAAAATAAATTATTTTTGGCAATGCAATTTGGCGATGGCTCAGGTGAAATCCGGGGCAATTACTGGGATGCTAACAATCAAGATGCGGCAACTTTTTCAACGGGTACAATTGTTGAGTTGAATGGAAAAAGAGAAGAATACCAAGGACGACCACAAATTAGAATATATTCTCTGCGTGTCGTGGGTCCGCAAGAAGGTTATGAACTTGATCAGTTTGTTAAATCAGCTCCTGAGCCAATTGATGACATGGAAAACGAGATTAATAAATTTGCTATGCAAATCGAAAATCCAGTCTGGTCTAAAATTGTGAAATATCTGCTTAATAAATGGCATCAACCTTTTTATGATCATCCGGCGGGAAAGAGTAATCACCATGCAGTCCGTGGCGGGTTGGCTTTTCATACGCTCTCAATGTTAAAGGATGCTAAGGGCTTAGCCGATAATTATGAGCAGGTAAATAGATCGCTGCTTTATGCGGGATGCATTTTGCATGATATGGGTAAAGTACTAGAGCTTACAGGTCCAGCTGCAACACAATATACGACTGAAGGTAATCTGGTTGGACACCTAGTTTTGATAGATGAGCAAATTATGTTAGCAGCACAAGATATGAAAATGGATCTTGAATCGGAAGATTTACTTTTGCTCAGACATATGGTGCTTAGTCATCATGGTCGTTTTGAATATGGTTCACCTAAATTACCGGCATTGCTGGAGGCGGAACTGCTTCATCGCATTGATGATTTGGATGCGGCTGTTTACGCTGTGACTAATGCCCTGCAGCATACGCCTAAGGGTGAATTTACCGAGCCTTTGCTCAGCCAAGATGGCAAACGATATTATCGACCGAAGCACGATCCTGCGTTGGATAAAGCTAGACATTTGGAGTAGGAAATGAAAATAGGAGAAGCTTTGAAGGCTCTGCGTCTGCAATCAGGAATGACACAGACAGAAATGGCACCTGACATTATTACAGAATCTGCTTATTTAAAAGTAGAACGCGGTGTTCACTAAATCGATCCATCAACAGGTCGTACTATTCGCATGAAGAAGGGACAAATTATTGATATCCCAGGATCATACGTAATAACTTATAAAGGTAAGCAACACTTTGTCGATCATCTAGAAATTTTACAGATCACGACTGATGATGTAATAACAGCAATGTATCAAAATTTAGTTTCGGATAAACAAGAAAGCAATCAACTTCTAAAAAGAGAATTGATTGCTTTCTTGTTTTTTAGTTTAAATTTAGCTACTCTTCAACAGTTTCTAAGTTCTTATCAAATTTTCGCCATAAATAATGTCCCACGTAGCAAATTGCCATAAATGGAATCGTATAATAGTGGGCGACTCTTTGAGCTGGATCAAACCAAATCAAAATACAAGACAATAAACTAGCGAAAAAGGCAAAATATGGAACTACCGGATACCATGGCGTACGATATTTTAATTCATTCAATTGGTGACCATCTCGCAAAAATTTTTTTCTGAAGTTAAGTTCAGCTAAAGCGATCGCCATCTAAACGATCACCACTGCCAGACCTGAGATTGACACTAAGACTAAGTAAACTGTGCTGGCAGCTACTTTACTTGAGATTAAGGCGAAAATTCCACCTAACATGCTGACTACTAAGGCTAAAGTTGGCACACCGTTTTTGCTAGTTTTCTTGAAAGCCTTAGGAATCGTTCCTTCATTGCTGAGCGACCAAAGCATTCTGGTTGAAGCGTAAAGGCCTGAATTTGCGGCAAAGGGCACATGGATTAAGTCCAAAACATAAACGAATGGACTCTGAGTAACGCCAGCTACCTTGTAAGGAATTAAGGCTGCCATGACGACAATGCTGCCAGTAAAGAAGATGATCAGTCGTCATAAAGTAGTATTGATTGCACTAGAAATGGCTTTTTGTGGATTTTCGGCTTCACCAGCAGTAATATCAATGAGTTCTGTTCTAAAAAAAGCAGAATTAACGGTTAACATTGTGGTGAAGACACCGCTGAAGCCATTAGGGAACCAGCCATTTTTATAGAAATTAATTAAACCTGGGGCATGATTGAATCTTTTAACTGGCAAAATGCCGGTAATTGCTAATAAGCCTAGCACAATTTTGACTGCATCCCAATGCAGTTTGTGTCCTAACTCATGTCGAATGATGTCAGATACGTTTTGAGATGCAAAGAGTTTTCCATTAACAATCTGATTGACTCGTGTTTTGCTGTGATAGTAACTATTATAGTAAATTATATCATCGTCATGGTTATATGATGATATTCCACCAGATCCCATTTTAGAATCTGCAACTATGATGGTAAGTGGTAATTCGGCTCGATTAAAATCTTTAAGGGCCTTTTCAATTAATATGGCACTGTCGCGATACTTTTTCGTCTTGCCTTCAACCCAGATATTGTAAGGTGAATTCGCAATTTGTGTCACATAAACACGAACCAGGGAACGCTTATTATTCCAAAAAGTATATTCGTGTTTCTTTGCTAAATAATCCAAGTATTATAATCCTTTCTTTGTGGTATCTATTACTTATTACGTAAAAAGAGAGGATTATTTTTTAAAAGGAGTATGGCTTTAGAAAAAGTTAAAAAATCGTCGAATTTAAATGAATTCGGCGATTTTTTGTTTAATAAAAGCTATTACTTAGTAGCACCAGTTGAAATGTATGATGATAATACATCCTTCAAGTCGCTATCTTTGATTGACACGTCAGCCTTCTTCAAAACGGTAGCAATAACGTCTTTCATAATAGCTTGATCTTGAGCCATTGATGCGTAAATTTGATCATCGATAGCCTTCTTGTGGTCAGCAAACTTACCCTTAGCTGGGTGGCTAATCATCTTGATTACGTGGTAACCAGATTGTGATTTAACTGGGCTTTCAGTAACTTCACCAGTCTTAAGCTTGAAGGCAGCAGTCTTGAATGAACTGTCTAAAGTATTGTCAGTTGAGTCGAATGATGGCAACTTACCAGCCTTATTCTTGGTAGCAGTATCAAGTGAGTATTTCTTGGCTAAACTTGCAAAACTCTTGCCATCCTTCAATTGCTTGATGATGCTTTGAGCAGTTGATTTCTTAGCAACTAAAATATGTTGAACAGTTACCTTAGGTTGGTAATTCTTCCAAGCTTGTTCTTCTTGCTTCTTGGAAATCTTCTTAATGTGCTTTAATGCTTCTTCAGAAAGCAGGTTAGTCTTTAAGTTTTGCTTGAAGCTTGAAGCAGTCATACCGTTTTGTTGTAAAACAGCACTAAATTGTGAGCCATATTGCTTCTTGTAGTTGTTGTATTGCTTGTCAACTTTCTTTTGAGAAACATACTTGCCGTATTGTTCTTCCAAAGCGCGGTTGATAATCATGTTAGCCAAAGTTGACTTACCAGCTTGTGACTTCTTCATTTCATCGTAGTATTGTTCTTGAGTGATCTTACCACCCTTGTATGAAGCAACGGTAGCTTTAGTGCCGCTGTTGGAACAAGCAGCAGTTGATAATGCAACGCCAGCTACAGCAACGACTGCAGCAATTTTTTTCATATAACTCTTCATAAAAATAATATCTCCACATCCTTAAATAAGTAACTGTTCATTAATATACCATAAAAAAGAGCGTTTCGTTTTCAAATTACGAATTTTCACAGAAAAATCAAATTTTCTTTCTTTTTTCTTAGTCCTTTGTGTCTTGCGAATTAGTATCTGGCACGATATTTTCCAAATCTTGGTTCAATTCATCGCTCTTTTTCTCTATGCGATTAACGATCGGTTGAATATGGTCGGAATAATTTTCAACACTATCACTAATATCACTAATTGTACGTTCAGCAGTTGGCATTTGTTCAGTTAATTCTTGACTAGCCTTTTTAGCTTTTTGCAAGGCAGAATTAAAGCGTTGGCTTTCATGTTTAATTGCTTCGAACTCATCTTTTAATGGCTTACCTGGTCGATTACCATTGCTATCTTTCATACAGGAAAAAACTAAGCCGGCTGCTGCACCAAAAACTGTGCCTAATAAGAAATGTTTCATTTTTAACCCCTAAAATTGTGCCTTAATTTTGTTAGCAACTTCGTTGTATTTAGCTTCATCGTATTTGTCAGCGTTGTTACGAGTCATGAGTTTCAAGCCATCGCCTTCAAAACGAGGAATAAAGTGAATATGTGAGTGCATTACTACTTGATTAGCAGCTTTACCGTTGTTAGTAGTAATATTCATCGCAGTTACGTTAGGGAAGGCTGCCTTGATCGCATTAGCAATTTCAGGGATATACTGCAAGTAACGTTGTGCATCTTCCTTAGTGTAATCAAATAAGTTAACGATATGCTTTTTAGGTACCATAAGAGTGTGACCTGGGTTAACTTGAGAAATATCTAAGAATGCTTTGACATCGTCATTTTCAAAAACGGTGTAGCTAGGAATTTCACCGCGGATAATTTTGCAGAATAAACAATCTTTGTCTAAATTTTCCATAATAAAACCTCATATCCTTGTACTTTAGTTTACTATTAAATCCATGCTATCATAATAAATGTATAAATTCAGTAAAGAAAGATAGGAAAAATGACATTAAAAATTGAACATTTAACGGGAGGCTATACGGGTGTCCCGGTTATTAAAGACATTAATTTAGAAATTAAGCCTGGTGAATCTCTTGGCTTAATTGGGTTGAATGGTGCAGGTAAGTCGACTACGATTAAGCATATTTTGGGTCTGCTGAGACCACAGAAGGGCAAGATCAGTTTGAATGATGTGGTTTTAACTGAGCAGCCAACCAAGTTTAAGCGTGAAGTGGCTTATATTCCAGAAACGCCAATTTTATATCCAGAATTGACGCTAAAGGAACATCTGGAACTTACCATGCTCAGTTACCATTTAGATGAAAAAAAGGCTTGGGAGCGAGCACATGAACTGCTTAAGATGTTTAGACTTGATGACAAACTAGGGTGGCTGCCGATTCACTTTTCAAAAGGGATGAGGCAAAAGGTAATGATCGTTTCCGCCTTTTTAGCCGATACGAGCTTATTAGTAATTGATGAGCCATTTACCGGTCTTGATCCACTAGCTGTAGCTAACTTGATCGATTTGATAAAAAAAGCCATTGCTAATGGAAAAATGGTCTTGATGACTACTCACGTTTTGGCTGATGCTCAACAAGCGATCTCTAATTATGCTGTATTAAATAATGGCACGATTGAAGTAATTGGTAGTTTACAAGAAATTCGTCAGCACTATGGTCTTAAGCCAGATGATCCATTCGACAAGCTGTATTTAACTTTAAATAGAGAGGATCATAGCAATGCGTGAGTTAGCTAAAAAAAGATTGAGTGAAAATCTCAAGCAATCAGTTAAATATTTAACGCTTGTGTTTAACGACTTCTTTATCTTAGCGTTGATTTTTCTGTTTGGTGCACTCATGTTTTGGTATGCCCAGGCAATGAAGACCATGCCAAGCAACTTGTGGTTTTATCGGCCATTAGTTGGTTTTATTCTGTGGGTGCCATTATTAGCGGGTCATTTAGTTACTTTAATTAAAGAAGCAGATATGCAATTTTTGTTTACGCAAGATGAGCAAATGGACCAATATCTAAAGCCGATGAAGCATTATAGTTTGGTATTACCGTTTATTTTAGAAATCTTGCTAGCAGGTATTGTTTTTCCTTTTGCTACGATTAAGGCAGAGATTAATATCTTTAGCTACATTTTGCTTGTGGCAACTATGCTGTTAATTAAAGTCACTGAATTAGATATTGAGAAAAATAATCTTTATCTTGGTAAAAAAGCTAGTTTTAGCATCGTTAGTCTAGGAGCATTATTAGCGGCTCTTATTTCAGCATATTATTCATATATTGGCATCGTAATTGGCGTTTTAGGTATTTTACTTGTGCCTAATTTTCAATTAACTTTTGGCAAGAGAATGGACAAAACTATGCTTTTTGATTGGCGCTATGCTGCGGAAAGTGAAAAAGCTAGAAAAGATCGCGTTTATTCAATCTTCAGCATGTTCACTGATGTAGCAGAAAAACAAGTTGCCATCAAACGCAGAAAGTATTTAGATTTTCTATTGCCTAAGTCAATTGCTAAAGAAAATCCTAACTTGTTCTTATACCGGAGATCATTACTTAGAAACCCAGAATATTTGAACTTGTTAGTCAGAATGACTGTCTTTGCAATTTTGGTATCTTGGCTAGTACAAGACTGGCGTTGGGCTCTAGGGTTGTCTTGCTTGGTGATTTTCTTAACAGTTTACCAATTATTGCCAATGGCAACAGAGTTTGACCGTAACTTCATGTACCGCGTTTATCCAATTGAACGACAAAATCGGGGCAAGGATTTAGTTAAAGTTTTGACGATTGGATTATTCATTCAGTGGTTGTTAATCAGTATCTGCTGGCTGATTGTTTTGCCAATTAATGTCAGTTTATTTGAAGCAATGGCAATTTTGTTGGGCTTCACCTTGATTGTAGTTGCAACATATTTGCCTAACCGCGTTAAAAAGATGAATCAAAAGAATTTTGGGATTAGATAAGGAAAAGAGAATATGAGATTAAGAAATAAGCCTTGGGCTGTAAAGCTCGTTAATGACCATCCAGAAAGCGTATTGCAAAATCCAGATCCAGCCAAGAAAATTGATTGGCAAGCTAGATTTGGCAATGATCATCCAATTGAAATTGAAGTTGGATCTGGTAAAGGCCATTTTATTACCACACTAGCTGAACAAAATCCTGATAAAAATTACGTAGCACTAGAATTACAAACTACAGCTGCTGGGATTATTTTACGGACTAAGCTTGAAAAAGGCTTGGATAATTTACAAATTTTGCGTGGGGATGCAGCCGATATTAACTGCTTTTTCCCAGAAAATAGTACTAATGTCATTTACTTGAATTTCAGTGATCCTTGGCCAAAGACACGTCATGAAAAGCGTCGCTTGACTTATAAGAGCTTTTTAGCCAAGTATGAACAAGTACTTAAGCCAGTAGGTCATCTTGAATTTAAGACTGATAATGCAGGCTTGTATGCCTACTCTGTTCAAAGTTTGAACAATTATGGCATGAAGTTCGATTTTGTCTCAGTAGATCTTCACCATGAAAAGCCAGAAATTGTGGAAAAGAATATTGAAACTGAATATGAGCATAAGTTTGCGGCTAAAGGTAATCCAATTTATGCTTTGCATGCAAGTTTTGTAGAAAAATAATTTAAACGTCTAGAGTTATATTAATGAACTTTAGACGTTTTTTGTGTTAAAAAGATGAGTTTTTTAATCAAGTAAAGGGAAAATTTATCATGTTAGTGGTTTTGTTTTAGAATAGGTATGCAAGATTTTGTATTTTGGAGGGAAAATTATGGAAGATAAACCTTATTATGAACAGGAATATCATGAACCTAAGTCTGATATTCCAAGACCAACTTTTGGACAAGCATTTAAGCTGTTGTTTACGGCGCCATTTAAGTGGAATGCTCGTAGTACTCGTCGTGGATTTTGGTATGCTTATGTTTGGACAATTATTTTGTTAGTTATTTTAGCAGCATGTTCAGCTACGGCATATTCAATTGATGGCGTGGCTTATTCAAGCAATGAATTCTTCTTATTAACGCACGTTTCAACTGGTACAGTTATTATTCAAATAATTATCTATCTTCTTATTATTTGGATTCTATTAGGTCAACTTGGTTTTACCGTAAGAAGATTGCACGATACTGACCATACAGGCTGGTGGTACTGGCTTTCAGTTATTCCATTTGGATATTTATTTCTGCTTTACTTCATGATTTTGCCAACTGTTGAAAAACCCGTTCGTTGGGGTGGCTATCTATTTAAAGAAAAGAAGTAATTGCCAAATTCAATTTCTGGTGTTTTAGCTAAAGAACGGTTATAATGATATTAACTTATAAAAAGTAAGAGAATGCATGAGGTATGAAAAATGGAAAAGATTAAAGAATTAACTGAAGATCAATTAAAGGAAATTACTAAAGAAGGACGTACTGTGCTTGAATTCTCAGCTGACTGGTGCCCAGATTGCAAGTTTCTTGCTCCATTTATGCCTGAAATTGAAAAAGATTTTGCTGATGCAAAATTCTACGAAATTGACCGCGACGGCTCAATTGATTTAGCAAAAAAATTAATGATTATGGGAATTCCTTCATTTGTTGTCTACCAAGATGGCAAAGAAATTGGTAGACTAGTAAATAAGGACCGTAAAACTAAAGATGAAGTAGAAAACTTTTTACGATCACTTGACTAAAAGGAGAAATAGAAAAGCATGATTACTAGTACTAACAAAGAAGCTTATCCTAACACTTTGATCGTTATTTTAGGCCACGATGAAGGTCGTAGCTCATTTGAAGAAAAAGAAGATGTTACTCGCGTAACTAATGATGAAGGCAAGACAATTGGCTACAATTTCTTCAACGTTGATAAGTTGATTGACTTTGACAAGTTGCCCAATGGCCCAGTTAAGCTCTCGGATGATGAACTTGCAGCTCTTAACAAGAAGCTTGACGAAGTTGGTTTTGCTGATAAGTTAGCATATGGCAAGCCAACTTTGGTTTATGGCTACGTTAAAACTTGTGAAAAGCACCCAGATTCAGATCACCTTCATGTAACTACTGTTGAAGTAGCTGACGGTGAAGAACATCAAATCGTTTGTGGTGCTCCTAACATTGCTCAAGGTCAAAAGGTTGTTGTTGCTCTTCCAGGTACTTTGATGCCAAATGGTGCACAAATTTGGCCAGGTGAATTACGCGGCGTTGATTCATATGGTATGATTTGCTCAGCCCGTGAATTAGGCTTGCCACACGCACCACAAAAGCGCGGTATCATGGTTGTACCAGATAGTTTTGAAGTAGGTGCAGAATTTGAACCAACTAAGTGTGATGAATTGATTGCTAGTGGTGAAATCACTTTATAATTTTAATGAATGAAAGAAGTGTTGGGATTTTCTCAACGCTTTTTTCGTTCTGGAAATAATTAAATCAAAGTATAATAGAACCATAACAAATTAGTTAAACCACAAGGAGTGTGGAAAAATGCGTCTCAATAGTAAAATTTCATCCAGGGCAGTAGCTGTCTTAGCAGCAATTTCGCTGGGACTACTAACAAATCAAACGGTTCATGCACAAAGTATCACCCTTCACAGCAGTTATGATAAAACTATCCTGCCATATATTAGGCAAAAAGGTAAATTTATTAATGCCAATAAAAGCATCAAAATTAAGAATTATAAATTTTATGGCAAGCCTATTTTAACTAAAGGCGATAAAGTGATTTACGTTAATGCGACTACACCATATATAATTAATCAAGATAATTATTACTATTTAGGTGATGGCGGATATATCAAACAAGATAATGCATATGTGAGGGACAATACATATGTACTTACGCGCAATTCATATATTTACGAAAAAAATGGTAAAAGGTTAAAGACTTTTCGAGGCAAACGTGCCTACTTGACCGCTAACACCAAAATTAAGTCAGGCGTTCGTGACGAATATTACCGCAAGCCTTATACTTACTATAATATTGGTAAAAATATTTATATTCAGAGTGATTAAATAGCTAAAGTTAATGGCAAAGGCGTCTTGTTCGTCTCTCAAAATAGTTCTGTTTATAATTCTCGTGGTCAGCGGCAAAAACAAATAATCAAGGCAGGACAATTAGTACCATATGTTGGCAAGGTTGAAAATAAAAATAGGCAATATTTCTGTATTACTGATGAGAATAGTATTCGTTCAATTAAAAATTATAAGATTAAAGGCAACTATTACTTTAGAATTGGCAAAAATAAATATATTAAAGCCAATAATGTGAATGCCATTAGCGGTAATGCTCTTTATACCAAAGGTCCTATCAAAATTAAGATCGTTGCAGATACATATGCTTACAATAAAGATTTACAAATGATTGATAAGCTGTATAAGAAAGGCCAAACTGTGACAGCTGACCAGCTGGTTACAACTGGAATGGGCGACTTTACCGACGCTTATTATCGGGTAAAAGGTGGCAAGAATCCGGTTTTCATTGAGACAGGACTCTATGAAGAAAGTTATCCAGAGACGCCATATGTTTGGAGTGGCGACGGTGGTGTTGGCAATGCCGTTTTGGCTAAGCAGTATCTTGAACGTCAGGATTATGGTGAGTTACATTATACTGTGGCTAACTTTAAGAAAGATCATGCTGCTTTTTATAACGTAAATGGTGAAAAGGTCGAATATAAATTTACTGGTGATGAATTAGCCGTTAACCAGAAGCTTTATCTCTGGAACGCCAAGGATCATAAAGCTGAATTATATTACCATGTACAAAATTCTTTGGTTTATAAAGCCGGGGCTGAAGATGATCGTCAAAATACTGCTATTAGCGACCTCTATGTAAAAGCCAGTGATGTGACAATTAGTGGTCGCAAACTCAGGACTAGCAATACCGAGGCAGAAGCTCAGGCAGATAGTGCTTTAGCCACAACTGAGGAAAAGCAGAATCTGACAAATGCAATTTCTGATGCAGATAGTGTTAAGGCTTCAATCAAGTATCGGCTGGAAAATTGGGTAAACCGTAGTTTATATGATCAAGCAGTAGAAAATGCTAGAGCTATTGCTAGTGATAAAAATACTACTAAAGCTGCTGTAAAAGAGGCTTTATGGCAAGTTGATTTTGCCAAGAAAAATCTAAAAGGTGCTAAGATTAAAGTAAAGGATATCAATAATTTAACGCCAATAGAAGCAGCACAGATTTTGAACTTGGCACGCCAAGCCTACAATAGTGACAAGCAGTATCCTAGTGTTGCTGTGTATCAAAAGTGGGCTCATAAACCAGGATATTATCCTGCAGAGGGATGGAAAGGTAATCAAAAGACAAGATATTATTTAATTCCTGAAAGTGGTGCTAAAAAGGTACTGCTAAAGTTTTCCGATTTTGCTACAGAAAAATAAAAATTTAAAGGATTAGAGAGCAAGTATAATGCTTTCTAATCCTTGTCAAGTAACGCATGTGAAAAATAGAAATAGCCACTTTGAAAAATCACGCTAAAGAAAAATTGATTTTCTTTACTTGGAATCGGTTCAAATTTTTGACTAGTTTGAAAATCAAAGAAAATTAACTGATTGCCTGGAAAGGGATACTTTTGCCAGTATTTTTCGGAAGTTAAATCGTAAATATCGATTGCGGAATCTTGGCAGTCAACGCCATAGCGTGATTGCCCTTGAACGACCATTAAGTCATTGCTGGTTACGGGAGAAAATTTATCGAATTTCATATCTTTCGCCTTTCTGTAATTTTTCAAAATTATATCATACAAACAATGTTAAAATAGTTAACGAATAAAAACGTTGAAATTTCGAGGGACAAATAATGTTAGATAAAAATAAACAAATTTGGTTCATTGGTATCAAAGGTACAGGGATGGCATCCCTTGCCTTGCTTTTACATGACTTAGGATATGATGTAGCAGGTAGTGACATTGAAAAATATACCTTTACGCAAGTGCCACTTGAAAATGTGGGCATTGATGTTAAAAACTTTAACCCGGATAACATCAAGAGCAATGATGAACAAGTAATTGTTAAAGGGAATGCTTTTAAAGAAGACAATCCAGAAGTTAAAGCTTGCCTTGAAAAGGGTGTTAAGTGGCAATCATATCCAGATACTGTTGAAGAAATTGTGCAAATGCATACTTCAATTGGTATTTCAGGTACTCACGGCAAGACTTCAACTACCAGTCTTTTATCACACGTCTTAGGTGAAGTTGCTCCAACTTCATACTTAATCGGTGATGGTCGCGGTAAGGGCGTGGCAGATTCACGTTTCTTTGTTTATGAAGCTGATGAATATCGTCGTCACTTTTTGGCATATCACCCAGATTACCAAATCATGACTAACATTGACTTTGACCACCCAGATTACTTCAAGGATCAAGCTGACTACACTAGTGCATTCCAATCAGCCGCTGACCAAACTAAGAAGGCGCTCTTTGTTTGGGGTGACGACAAACGTTTGCAAAGTTTGAAGACTGACATTCCTAAGTACACTTATGGCTTCAAGGATACCGATGACTTTCAAGCAGTTGATATTAAGAAATCAACTACTGGTTCTAAGTTCCATGTTTTAGCACATGATAAAGATTTAGGTGAATTTGAAATTCACTTATTTGGTGACCACAGCATCTTGAACGCCACTGCAGTAATTGCTGTTGCTTATACTGAAAAGGTACCAATGGATGACATTCGTGAAGGGATGTTGACCTTTAAGGGTGCTAAGCGGAGATTTAGTGAAAAAGACTTTGGCGATATTGCGGTAATCGATGATTATGCTCACCACCCAACCGAAATGCGAGCAACTATTCAAGCTGCTCGTCAAAAGTTCCCAGATAAAAAGTTGGTTGTTGTTTTCCAACCGCATACTTTCTCAAGAACTAAGAAGTATCAAAAAGACTTCGAAGAAATCTTGCGTGACGTTGATAAAGCTTACGTAACTCCAATCTATGCTTCAGCTCGTGAAGCTAACGGTGATATTTCAAGTGAGGACTTGGTTAAGAATATTCCTGGCTCAGAAGTAATTGACTTAGACAATATTGCTGACTTGACTAAGAATAAGAATTCAGTCATTGTCTTTATGGGTGCAGGTGATATTCCTAAGTATGAAGATGCTTTTGAAAAATGGCTGTAAAAAGTAAATATAATTAGTTCTAAACAATAAAAAGCAACACTACTGAAATAGCAGTGTTGCTTTTGTTTATCTTAAATATGCTGGATCAATGAATTGTTTGATAATGTAATTTACATTAGCAGAATTGTCATACTGACGAATAATATTTAAAAAGTCTTGCGTAGTTGCTTGCTTAAATTTATAGGTTTCATAGTATTCATGCAGTGCCGCAAAGAATTTTTGTTTACCCATAATTCCCATTAAAAGTGCAGGAAAACCGCTTCCACCTTCATAAGCCATGGCATCGGTATCTACACCCTTAGGTGGATTATTTAAAGGACGATTAATGAAGTAAGCCTTTTGTTTATTCTTAACGAAACTTTTAGCTTGGTCTTGAACTAATTGGTCGACGCGTTTAACATTTTTGCGAGTATAAAACTTACTTGCATCTTCTAATTTAGCTGCTAGAGCTTTACTCTTAGTATAAGTTAGATCATAAACACCATTTTCAAGGAAATTAGTTAATCCTTCATCAAGCCAGGGTTCCATATATTCATCATTGCCGACAGTGGCATAGAACCATTGGTGACCAATTTCATGTGATACATCTTCGGTTAATTCTGAATATTTAGATAATTCGATAGGTGCTGTTACAACCTTTTTCTTTTTACTGGTCTTTTTTGGTTTAGCTGCTTTTTTCTTATTTGAATTTGTAACAAAACCGCTAGCATCGATCATAATTAGTCCAGGATATTCCATGCCACCGGTATCTTTACCTAAAAGGCCTTCGGTCATATCTAATTCATGGTAAGGGTATGCACCAATCTTTTTAGTAAAAATGTTGAAACTGTCTTTAGCAGTTAGTAATGCTAACTTATTGTAATTTTTACTGCTTTTGCCCGCAAAATAATAATTGTTGACTCTAACGCCATTAGTATAAATATGATCAACTTTGAATTTGTTGGAGGCAACGATAGCAAAGTCTCTCATATTTTTTGCAGTAATAGTGGTTCGACCATTTTTAGTTTTGTTTTGACCACTTGCTGCTACCTTATATGATTTGGGAGCGAAGAAGTTAACGTGAAAATTGCTGACGGCAGTATTGCGGTTTTCGCCTTGATCATAATAAGGATGGTAATTCCATTTACCATTGCGGAAATCACTTAGATATGGGAAGCAAAAAGAAAGATTGTAGACTTTCCCTTTGTTAATACTTTGATAGCCGAAACGATCTTGTCTCTTGGGAACATCGGTGACGACGTTAATAGTTAAATTAGTAGTTTGTCCCTGAGCTAATTTTTTGTTAACAAATAAATTGCTTTTGTCTTTGCCAGTATGGTAAGAAAGGTGCTGTCCATCTGCGGTAATGCTTTTAACTGTTGTGTTAGCATTTTTAGTGGATTTAAAATGTTGGTGGTCATATGCTAGTACACCATGAGCAATATTTCTTACCAATAATTTTTTAACTGGCTTTTGATCATTGTTAGTGATTTTCATAGTCACTTTTTCAGTTAATTGATTTTTGCGAGTATTGAGCTTGATACTCATATTGTATTGTGTAGCTCGGATGGTAGGATCGGAAGCAGCCTGAACATTAGTGTTAAAACTAAATAAAGCCGTAACGGTCGCTGCACCGAGCAGCAAGGTCATAATTCTTCGTTTCATTAATTTTTCTCCTCCAAAAAAATTAATCTAATTATGAAAAGAATAAAGAAAAAAGTCAATCCAATTTTTCTAAAGATATTTGAGGATAGGTTATAATTGATTATGTCTGGAAGTTAGAGAAAGAAGATAATAAAATGGTAAAAAATATTACGCCTGAATTAGTTTATCGCTTAAATGGGATGCATCATGTGGTAGCACAAGTTGGTGCCGTGATTGATAATCATGTTTTTGCTTTGCAATTATTACATAGTGCTCATGATGTGCTAGTTTATCGCAAGCATGAAGGTCTAACTAAAAATATTGACTACACTGAACCACATTTAGTGATGACTGGTTTTGGTCATACTCAAACTTGGGTGCCCGCTAATGACAATGATGAATATTTTGTTGGCGCTAAGCCAAATTCAGGCAATTGGACTACACAAATTGCGCGGGTAAAATATCCTAGACTTTTGACAGAAAATTATACTTCTAATACACAGTTGCCACGTTTGTCGCACTTAAATCATGCAACAGATGTAGCTTATGATGGCCATAATCATTTGCATAGAGTAGAAGCATCTGTTTCACCAAATGGAAAATATTTGCTGATTGCAGCAATTTGGAATGACGATTCAGGTCATTTTGCCTTATATGATTTAAATGAAGTTAACCAAAAATTAGATGAAAATGGTACAACTAATACGCCAATTACTGACTTGCATTGTCTGAGTGCTTTTCATATTGATGATTTTGATCACCCAAGCGTCGCTCCAAGTGAAGAAACATCACAAATGATCGATTCAGTTCAAGGCTACGCCATTGATGATGATAAAAATATTTATATTTCTAATCAATTGTCGCCATCAATTAATCATCTAACTGGTGAAGTAACTACTTGGTCACGCAAGATTATTAAATTCCCATGGGGTGAAACTAATAGTGATAATTGGCAAGTGGCAATGATTGATGGCATTGATTTGCCTGATCGCTACAGCGAAATGGAAAGTATTCATGTTAAGGCACCAGATGACATTTATTTGACGGTTGCTTACCACCAAAAATACATTAAAGATGGCGAATACAGTTTAAGAACACTAGAAAATCAAATTTTCCATATTAGTGATTTATAGGATAAGTGGAAAAGATCGCCGTGTAGGCGGTCTTTTTTGCATGATAGAGGTCATTTCCAAAAAATTTTTTACTATTTTTTAGTTATTTACTTGCTGCGTATATATTATTTGAAATAACTGAGAGAATAACTAGCAAAAATCTATCAAATAATGCCTATAATATAGCATTTATGAAAGAAAAAGATTTCGTATAGAAAATATCACAGAAGGCCTGATTGTATTATGCAAAAATGCCAGTCTCTTTATTTTTTCTGAAAAACTATACAAAGAAATTAAATAATGCCCTTTACTTTTTTAATAACAAAAGTGATAATACAGGTGTTGAGAGTTATTTAGAAGGGATGAGCAAGATATGGATGTATTAAAATTAAATCAAGCAACCGATCTTGCTTGTGCTGTAAATAAAGCTTTCAGTGCAAAAATCAGAATGGGGGGGGTGCGCTCCGCTATCTGCTTAAGCCTGACAAGGGTTCTAGAGCATTAAACGGTCGTACTCCGTCCCCGGAAAAAATTAATAAGCAATCAAAGAAAGCACTTAGTTTCGCCTTGGGAACTGGTGCTTTTTGTCGTGGACGCGAAAAATAACTTGCGGCCACTTTTTGCTTGCGTAAAAGATTAATTTTTCCAGGAGGACTTATTAATGTTAGGAAAAAATAATTTCAAGGAACGGCTACGCCAGATGGAGGATCAAAATAAGAAAGAACGTTTCTCCATTCGTAAGTTAAGTATTGGTGCAGCCAGTGTGCTGATTGGTTTTGCCTTTATGGGATTAGGAATCCAAACTGTTCAAGCTGATGTAGTAACACCTGGGTCCAAGCCAGCTACTGAAGAGGTAAAGGCAGCTGCTAATAACAATAGCAATAATGCAAATGAGCAAAAGGAAAAGCCTCAAGTTACGCCAAATGCAGTTGAATCAACTAAAAATGAACAAGTAAATCAAACCGCTAAGAATGATGCAAGTTCATTAACAGTTAATGACAGTGCAGTTAAGGCACAACCTGAGACTCAAGTTAAGACTTCTAATGAAAAGAAAGATGACGCATCTCAACTTGTTACAGACAAGACTAAGGATGTTGTCACTTCTTCAAAAGAAACCCAAACTACTTCTACTACAGATACTGCTGCAAAGCCAAAGATAGACGGGAATTCTGCAGATAAAAAGCAAGCTGAGCAAAAGTCAGATGCTAAAAAGACTGATACTGAGGCCAAAGCTAACGAAGTTGCTAAGGCAGATGAAACAGGTACTGTTAACGATGTCCATGTAACTTCAGCTGCAGATGATCTTGAAGCTGCTATGAAGAAGGCTATGGATCTTGAAGACCTAACTTCAGGTCATAAGTTGACTACTGACCAAGTTAGTCAAATTGATGCCATCTTGGAAAAGGGTCAAGCATTATTTAATCGTTACTACGCAGCACAAGTTGATGGTAAAAAGATTACTTCTATCTTGAGAAGCAACCCAACTGACGGTGGTTCAACTACTGGGAATAACGAGACTGAAGGACACGAAAGCCAAACCTTTGATCCAAGCCAATTTGCTAATGTAAGCCATGATTTGAATTCTTTATTGACTAATTTACAAGTAAACAATACCTATTTAAATAATGGCTCATTTTTACAAACTATTTCCACTGACGATGATTTTAGACGTGCAGTGACTGATAGTACAACTATTGCAATCTATCTGACTCATGATATTAGTATATCAAGTTCGATAGAAGATGCTAAAAATCACTTAACTATTTATGGAGAAGGACATAAATTAACATTTTCTAATTATTGTAGTATTGTAACTTCAAATGCTAGTTTAGGGTTTGATGATGTTACTATTGATGTTTCAAATCGGTCAATGTGTATTAATGATACTGCAGTAGCTGATGGATTATCAGTTAGTTTTAATAACGTTATTTTTAAGAATTTAACTGGAAGATTTATAAGTGGTATTGATGTTGATTCTTCTTCTGTAAGTTTTACAGGTTTTAATAAGATTGAGTCAGCCAACAATAGTGCTAATAGTCCTATCTTTAGAGGGGAAAATTTAACTATAAATGGTAGCTTAGTATCAGATAGTCCTTTACCGATCCCTTTATATTATGGACGAGGACTTACGATAAATGGAACGCTAAGAGCAAGCTATAACAATGGGGATCCTTTTATTTGCGTATGGAATAGACCTATTGAAATGAATAGGGGCATAACTTTTGGATCTAATTCTCAGGTAGATATTAAAGGAAATGGTTCATCTGCTCTAGGACTGGGTTCACACCTTGATTCTCCAATGCCCTTTACAATTTATACTGGTGCAAAAGTTAATATTGATGCAGGTGATACTACCCCCATTAGATTCTTAGGAAATACTGATGTAGATATAGATCTCCAAGGAAATAGCGAATTGAATATTTCCGGTAAAAATGGTGTTTTGCAAAGGGGACGTAGTAGTAGTTTTGGAAAATTATCTATTTCGGCTGATTCTGGATCATCTTTAAAGATTAACACTACCGGCAACCAGGATAGTACTCTTGCTATTTATGCACAAAATCCAAAATTAATAAGTCTTAAAACTCAAAATGGTAATTTTGATACTAGTAAAGTAACTTTTGATACAAATCAAAATGCAGGATTATACCTTAAATCTGATACTGAAGAAGGTTCATGGAAAGTTTCTGGAATTCAAGGCTCTGTTGGAAACGGAACTATCATTTCTGGAGCAGGATTTTGGGGTAAAACACCGCTGGCTGAAGTTCCTACTAAAGGTGATTCATCTGAATATAAATATTCTAGTGAAGATGAATATCATGAGATAACACGAGGAAACTCCTTTAATGATTTAGTTTATAGTGCTGGTGAAAGTCAAACAGCTCTTCAATCTTATTCTGGACGTTATAATGCTACTTCAGATGTTGTGACTGTTCATGCAATTAGTGGTGGTACTGAAAAACTCGGAGATGCTTCTTCATATATTCACATTACAAACTCTAGTATTCAGCCATCAGCATCTGGATATAACGTAAATAATGATGATACTAATGTAATAAGAGGAATTAAATGGATTAAGGGGGTTATTACCGAATCTAGTCATAATGCATTTGATCCAACGAATCCACATTCTAATCCTGTAACTTCACAAGCAGGAGCAATTACTGTTGATGCTAATGGTGATGTTACTCTTAATACATCTGTTGGCACTGTAGGGATTAATGGTAGTAACGCTACTATTGCAGTAACTTATCATGATGGCTCAATTGATTATGTTCCTGTTAAGCTTAATGTTGTTTCAGCAGAGGTAAAGCATGGTAATACAGATCCATCCCAACCAAATTCACAAAACAACCCAATTTATTTGAATATTAAAACGCCTGATGATTCAGACGCAGAAAACGTAATTAGTAATACTGATCAGCTTTCACAATGGCATCCTACTTATGAGTTTACTGATGATCAAGGAAATCCTATTTCAGAGTTTGGATCAGGTACAGATATTTTAGGTGATAATTCCCATAAACTTATTCAGACTAATGTTAAGGTTAGTTATAAGAATGCAACTGATCCTAACGTTGCCGATGGTTATCAAATTATCCCAGTATTTATTCGTGTTAATAAGACTTTAGCTGACCAATATAGTGATGACGTTAAAGCTAAGAATAACTTTAAGGTTTTGGATGGATCACAGACCTCATTACAAAATGATGCTAAAGCTGCGTTAGATATAACTATTCCTGCTTCTGATCCGCAACCGACTGTTACATGGGCTGTTAACCCAACCGTGCAAACCGATGGTAGTTACAAAGGGACTGTCAACGTCGTATTTACGGATCCAACTGATAACTCTACTTCTTCATTCACAAGGGATATAACTTACCATGTAATAGCTAAGGCAGTTTCTAAGACCGATCAAAATGCTATTACTTTTAATGAAGATGGTACTAATGTAGCTACTCCATCAATCACTATTAAGAATGGTGAAAATGAAGGACAAGATCTCTTAAATTGGAATGGTAGATCTGAACCAGAGGGTCAAAGCTATAGTGTGAGTGGCTTGATTTATATACATGATCATCCAGACCTTTTGGAACCTACTGAGGTTCAACATCAAAATGCTAATGTGCAAGTTCAACTAGCTGATAATAATACTTATACTGGCGGTCAAAATGATGTAACTCTTGCTAACGGTCATAAAGTTTACAATGTTTCAGTAGCTTTGATTATTCCTAGCGACGCCGCCAACCACCACCCAGGCACAGTCGATCCAGGCAGACATCCAGGCAGACATCCAGGCAGACATCCAGTAAATCCAGAAGATCCAGATGGACAACAGTTCTATGTCGATGGTGACAATGTTTATGTCCACGTCAACGGCACAGTACCAGCGGTCGATCAAGTAGTAAAAGTGACAGATGGCCAAGGTCAGGCAGTAGCAAGTGGAGCAGACACCTACACAATTAGTGGCTGGAATGTTCCAAGCACAGCAACAGCCGGCGACCACGCAGAGCAGTTAACGATTAACTACCATGATGGCACCAGAGCAACGCTCGACTTGAATGTCCACGTCATCGGCGGTAATGGAGCAGATTTAACTCATACAGTTTATGGCGGCACAACAAGTCCAGCAGCTAAGAACCAAATCAGCAATAACAGCGATTTGGCAAGCAAGTTTGGCGACAATATCAGCTACAGTTGGTACAAGGACGCAGATGGAACTACAGCAATGACGAATGCGGACTTCAATACCGTAACTACAGCAGGTAATTCAGACAATGCATGGATCAAGATCAATTGGGGCGATGGCACCAGTGAAATGGTCGGCATCAAACTTAACTTAACTAGTGCTCATGTTCCAGATAATGAGAACAACACTCCACTACCTCGTCCAATTCCTGTAACTCCGGGTGAAGATCCAAGTCATATTACCGATTCGACACCATCCGATCCAGTTCCAGGCGTAGACCCAGACTCAGTTCCAAGTGGTTCTCATACTAGAATTGATCCAACTGGTCCAGTTCCAGATACTACAACTCCGGGCAGTCATCCAGTTGATATCATTGTTGATTACCCAGATGGAACTCACAGCAATCCAATCCGTACCACAATTGTGGTTCCAGAATCAGAAGAGCCAGTTTATGTTCCAGAAGAACCAACACAGCCAGCTCCGACGACTCCAGCAACGATTACCACTAGTGTGATCTTCACTGATCATGGTCACGAGATTGCAGGCTTCCCAATCAGTGGCAAGGAAGGCGAAACTATCCCACTTGCTAAGGTTAAGGAAATCATTAAGAACAACATGCCAAAGGGCTACGTTCTTGATATGGATCTGGAAAAGGCCTGGAAGGAAGGCAAGTTCATTATCAGTGCTAAGCATCCAATCTATATCAATATTGTCAAGACTCATCGCCAAATGGTTCTCTTCATTGATAAGAAAGGGCGCATCGTAAAGCGTGTTTACGTTGTAGTTAAGGAAGGCCAGAAGTTCAGTAAGAAATTTGTTGGCCGCTTATCAAGAAAGCATCAACCGAAGGGCTACAAGATGACTAGCTACAGAAAGGTTGCTAAGCACTTAGACATCTTCGTCAGTGGTAAGAGGACTAAGGCAACTGATTATGGCAAGCTTGTACTCTACGTTGGTAAGGGCGGCAAGATTATCAAGCGTGCTAACATTAACAAAACCAAAAATAAGTTTGATAAGGCTAATGCCAAGAAGCACTTGCCAAATGGCTACAAGCAAGCAGGACACAAGCATATCAACCGCCACGTTGATGTTTGGGTAAATAAAAAATAATAGGAATAGAAATTTGTCCTATTAATAATGATTTATGTGCAAAAAGGCGCATAAAGAAAAGACGGAAGATTATATTTCCGCCTTTTCTGGTAGAGAAAGGAAATATAAATGAATAAAAAATTTTGGTTTGCTAGTTTGAGTGCAGCTACTCTTGCAGGCTTGTTGCTCGTCAATAACAATCAGGTTAAGGCGGCAACTACTCAAGAAGGTACGACAACCGCTGATCATCAAGTAGCCGCTGATCCAATTCAGAATGCTCAAGCAAATGTAGATTCAGCGCAGGTAGCAGTTAACACAGCCAAAAATACCGTGACAAACAAAGAAAATGCCTTGCAACAAGCTAAGGCTGACCATGAAGGTGCAATTACTGCTTATGATCATCAATCCCAGACCGTGCAAGATGCACAAAAGGTTGTTGATCATAAGCAAGCCGCATTAGCTGCAGCTCAAAGAGCCGCCGCTGATGCCACACCGGATAAGATTGCTCAGGCTCAACACAGCTTGGACCAAGCCAATCAAGAAAAGACCGCCGCTGAAGCTGCAGTAGTTACTAAGCAAAATGATTCTGATCAAAAACAGGCTGCTTATAATACTGCTAAATCAGAAGCAGAAACCGCTGCTAGCGATGCTAATGCCAAGAAAGCGGCATTAGACGCTGCCAAGGCAAATGAAGAAAGCAAACAAGCTGTATTAACTGCAGCTAAACAAGCTTTGCATAATGCAGCTCATGAACGCAACAGTAATCAAATTGAAATTGATAATGCTTTTAAGACGGCAATAAATCAAGCTCAGGATTACTTTGATCAACATCATACATTGGCAACTGCTCCTCAAAGCATTAAGGATGCCATTAAAAATGCAGGTGCAGGCTTACTTTTGCAGAATCGTTACCATTCTAATGAAGCAGATCAACGTAATGTTATTAATATGGCTGATATTACCGATACCCAAAAGAATGATTTGCGAATGTATTACCTGAACTTGTTAAACGGTATTCGCCATCAATTAGGCTATGAGTCGCTTGAATACAACAAGTCGGCAATGAAGCTATCTGATAAAGTTGCCCAAGGCTATGAAGAAGATAATTGGGATTCTGAAAGCAGGGGGCATGACGTTCCTGCTCTTCAAGCCGGCTATGAGGATGTCGGCATCACTAGAGCTTATGAGGAAGCAATGGGATACTACCAAAAAGGCTGGGTGCCAGATTATGATAGCACCCATCAAAATCCTGAAGGCACCTATGATCAAATGTCTGCACCTGATTTAAATGTAGTAACAATGGACGACGTTAAAAATAGTTTATACGGTGTAGTTTCCAACATGCTCTTTAATGATGAAAGTTCCGGTTGGGGACATACATTAACTTTGACTCATCCTGATAGCAAGTACATGGGGTTGTCGTTTTCTAAGTATGGCGATACCTTGGCATTCCATATGAATCCGGTTGATCCTAGCTATATTGATGATTCAACTAAGTTTAATCAAAACGATAACTTGCCATTAACTACTTCAACTGGCTCTCATGCTGACTTACAAGCTGCTGTTGATGCTGCTCAACATGATTTAGCTGATGCTAGTGCCGCCGTTATCGCTGCACAAACTGCCTATGATCAAGCAAGTAACAACAAAACAGCTAAGGATCAAGCAGCAAGTGCTGCTAAGAATGCTTTAGATAATGCTAAAGCTGCATTACAAACTGCTCAACGAGCAGTAACTGCTGATCAAACCAACATTGAACGTTTGACCAATCAATTGCAATCATTACAGCATCCTCGTCAAGCCGTTCAAGATGCACAAAGAGCTTTAACTAGTGCACAGACTGATTTGACTAATGCTCAAAACGCTTTGCAAGCTCTTCAACCAGCTAGAGACGCTGCCCAACACCAAATTGACGCAGCTCAACAAGCTGTAACAACTGCAAGAAATAATTTACAAGCAGCTCAAACCAGACTTACTCAAGCACAAGCGCAATTGAACAACTTACAACATCCAGCAGTTTCTGTTGATCCTAATGGCGGCATGGTTGTTCAACCTCAAACGCCAACACCAGCGGTACCTGAAGTTCCAACGACTTCAGTTGATACTTCAGCACCAACTATCACAGAAAATACAACTCCAGCCGTTCAAGCAGAACCTGTTCAATTAACAGCTAGATTGAATCTCGGTTCAATCCCTGTTTATAACGAAGCTGGTCAAGTTGTTGATCATATTAATGGTGATCAAATTGTTCAATTGACTATTCAAATGACTAAGGGAGCACAAGTCTTTTACCAAATTGCTAATAGCGATAAATGGGTGAATGCTAGTGACCTTAGCTTGCAACAAGAGCCGGCTAAGAAGCTTGCTCCAACTAAGAAGGCTCAAAAGAACAAGAAAGCCAAGAAGGCTAAGAAGACTAGTATCAGTCATAAATTTAGAAGAATTGCACGCGTAGTCAAAAGGGTTAGATTAGTTAACGCTCATGGCAAAAAGACTAAGAGAACTTTAAGCGTCGGTACTAATTGGAAGACTTTTGCAAAAAAGAAGATCAATGGCAAATGGTACTACAGATTAGGTACGCAAAAGCAGTGGGTTCGTGCAACTGCAATGAAAGTACTCAAGCACAGCAAGTTTTAATTTATGACTATTTGAAAGAAGGCGATATATGTAATTAAACCTTTATCCTATCTCGAGAGTGCTATAGCTTATTCCTAATTTATCTAGTATGTACTCTCACCTAAATATTAGATACATACTTATATCTATATACTCTTTACAGTGCCCGCTATTAACTTTCTTAAAATATATTTCTTTTTACAACATTATATTCAGATCTTGATAGTGGGCGCACAGGAAGGACCAAGCGAAAGCTTGGTCCTTTTTGTTACCCAAATATTTCTAAAATCTATATACAAACGATATGCATTCAATATATAATTGTGGCGTAAAGAAAGGGGAATTTCTTATGGCTGAGAAAACAACGGGGCTTTATGTCAGAATGAATCCCGAAAAAAAGGAGAAGGCAGAAGCAATCCTCAAAAAGCTAGGACTAAATTCCGCCACTGCTATCAACATGTTTTATGATCAAATTATTTTGCATAATGGCATCCCTTTTAGAGTAGAGATTCCAAATGCATGGGATAATTTGGATCAAATGAATAGATATGAATATACTAAGCTACTTGACGAGCGGCTCAATACTCTTAGCGGAAGAGAAGATTTATTGGGTGAGATTGCCAAGAAGTTAGGTACAGAAAAGAAAGAAGATTAACTTGTGAGGTAAAAATCATGATCGCAAAAGTTGTGTGTGGAATAATTATTGTTTTATTGATTGCTTATGTTTGTTGTGGTTTTAGAATTGTACCCCAAAATAATGAGGGGTTAGTTGAAACCTTAGGCAAGTATTCTAAAACTGTAAAAGCGGGCTTTATTTTTGTTTGGCCATTGTTTCAACGAATTCGCAAAGTACCACTAGCTTTGCAGCCACTTGAAATATCTAAGTATTCAATCATTACCAAAGATAATGCTGAGATTACTACTTCGTTAACGTTAAACTATCTAGTAACTGATGCTTATCGTTACTTCTATAACAACACTGATTCAGTAGAATCAATGGTGCAATTAATTCGTGGCCACTTGCGGGATATCATTGGTCGAATGGATTTAAACTCTGCTTTAGGTTCAACTAAAGAAATTAATGACCAATTGTTTACTGCAACCGGTGATTTAACTGATATTTATGGGATTAAAGTTGTCCGAGTAAATGTCGATGAATTATTGCCAAGTCCAGAAATTCAGCGAGCAATGGATAAGCAATTGACTGCTGATCGTGAAAAGACTGCCGCAATTGCTAAAGCTGAAGGTGAAGCTAGAACCATTGAAATGACCACTAAGGCAAAAAATGATGCCTTAGTTGCTACGGCTAAGGCTAATGCAGAAGCAGTCAAAACGCAAGCTGATGCCGATGCATATCGGGTACAAAAGATGCAGGATGCCTTGTCTAATGCTGGTGAAGGCTATTTCAGAAATCAAAGTTTGGATAGCTTTAACCAATTGGCTCAAGGTCCCAATAATTTAGTTGTAGTTGGCAAAGAAGAAATGACCGAATTAGGTAAGTTGCCAGCTATGAAGAAAGTTTGGGATGAAGCCGGCAAGCAAGATAGTGCAGAATAATTTTTTCTAGGTTAGTCAATTGCGACTAGCCTTTTTCTTTCAAACAACATGCTGAAAGATTACTATGAAAACTGGTAAAATAGATAAGTAAAAGAATAGATCTATTTGTTAAAGGGAGAGAAAATGGCTGATAAAAAATTGCTTCTAATCGATGGTAACTCTGTAGCTTTTAGAGCCTTCTACGCACTTTACCGCCAACTAGAATCATTTAAGAGTCCAGATGGTTTACATACTAATGCCATTTATGCTTTTAAAAATATGCTCGATGTGCTTTTAAAGGATGTTGAGCCAACCCATGTTTTAGTGGCTTTTGATGCGGGCAAAGTAACTTTTAGAACAAAGATGTATGGCGACTATAAGGGTGGCCGTGCTAAAACTCCAGAAGAGTTATTAGAACAGATGCCTTATATTCAAGAAATGTTGCATGACTTAGGCATTAAAACCTATGAATTAAAGGACTATGAGGCTGATGATATTATTGGTACTTTTGCTACTAAGGGTGAAGAAAATGGATTTACGACTACAATTGTGACAGGGGACCGTGATTTGACTCAGCTAGCTTCAGACAAGACAACAGTTGAAGTGACTAAGTCGGGTGTATCACAGCTTGAAGCTTATACTCCTGAACATATGAAAGAAGTCAATGGCGTAACGCCAACTGAATTCATTGATATGAAGGCTTTAATGGGAGATTCATCGGATAATTATCCTGGTGTTGAAGGAATTGGTCCTAAGACAGCTTCTAACTTGATCCAAAAATACCATACAGTTGAAAATCTGTACGATCATATTGATGACTTGAAAGCTTCTAAACGTAAGGAACGTTTAATTCGTGACAAGCATAATGCTATTTTAGGTAAAAAATTAGCTACGATCGATCGTCATGCTCCAGTTTCTCTTGATATTGCGGATGTTAAGCGCCAACCGGTTGATTATGAAAAGCTGCGTCAATTTTATGAAAAGATGAATTTCCGCAAGTTTTTGGCAGAATTAAATGCAAGTGGTCAAGGACAAGACGCTACTGGAGTAGAAAAAGTGGAATATACAGTTCTTACTGACGATAATGTGAAGGAAATTAAGACTACTGCTGATGACAAGATTGAGTTTTACCTAGCAATGCTTGGGGCTAACTATCATCTTGCACCATTTGTCGGTTTTGCTTTAAAGATTAATGATCAAATCTATGTTTCACGCGACGTTGAGCTTTTACAAGAAGATAATTTGCGTCATATTTTAGAAAACGAACAAATTAAGAAAAATGTCTTTGATCTGAAGCGGACGATGGTTGGTTTGAACCGGTTGGGGATTCATGTTCATGGTCAAGACTATGATATGTTACTTGCTTCATACTTGGTCAATAATGAGAATAACTCTAATGATCTTGGTGAAATTGCTCATCTATATGGTGATTATTCAGTTAAAACTGATGTTGAAGTTTATGGCAAGGGTAAAAGTGAGCATATTCCTGATGATGACGATGAACTGTTTAACCATCTTGCTTCAAAGGTAAATGCAATCGAAAGTTTAAAGAAGCCACTGCTTAAGAAACTGAAGGAACATGAACAAGATGACTTGTTTGAAACAATTGAAATTCCAACAGCGCGCGTTTTAGCTCGAATGGAAATTGACGGGATGAAAGTAGAAGCAAGTACCTTGCTTGAACTTCAAAATGAATTTGCTGTTCGACTAAAAGAATTGGAAGACAAGATTTATCAACAAGCTGGCGAGCGCTTTAATTTGAATTCACCTAAGCAATTAGGTCATATTTTGTTTGAAAAATTGAATTTACCAGTAATTAAAAAGACCAAGACTGGTTATTCCACTTCTGTTGAGGTATTAGACCAATTAAAGACACAAAGTCCGATTGTTAGTGAAATTTTAGATTATCGGCAAATTGCTAAGATTCAATCAACTTATGTCAAGGGCTTGCTTGATGTGATTCAGCCAGATGGTCGCGTACATACGCGTTATCTACAGACATTAACAGCAACCGGTCGACTTTCTAGTGTTGATCCTAACTTGCAGAATATTCCTACACGAACTGAAGAAGGAAAGCAAATCAGAAAAGCCTTTGTGCCAACCAATCCTGATGGTTACATCTTCTCTTGTGATTATTCCCAAGTTGAATTGCGAGTATTAGCTCATGTTTCTGGTGATCAAAATATGCAAAAAGCCTTTAAGACCGGCTATGATATTCACTCACATACTGCAATGAGAATCTTCCATTTAGATTCACCTAATGAGGTAACTCCGTTAATGCGGCGTCATGCTAAGGCGGTTAACTTTGGAATTGTTTATGGTATTTCCGATTATGGTTTGTCAAAGAACTTAGGCATTTCTAGAAAACGTGCCCAAGAATTTATCGATAATTACTTTAAACAATATCCACAAATTAAAGATTACATGAATAAGGCAGTGCAAGAAGCACGTGAAAAAGGCTATGCTGAAACAATTATGCATAGAAGACGCTATTTACCAGATATTCATGCTAAAAAATTCACGGTCCGTTCATTTGCAGAAAGAACGGCAATCAATTCGCCAATTCAAGGTTCAGCCGCTGATATTATCAAAATTGCTATGATTAATATGCAAAAAAAGTTAGATGAATTGCATTTGAAGACGAAGATGGTGGTTCAAGTACATGATGAATTAATCTTTGATGTGCCAAAGGATGAATTGGAAACCATTAAAAAGATTGTCCCAGAGATTATGCAATCAGCGGTTAAACTTGATGTGCCACTAATTGCGGATTCTGGTTGGGGCCATAATTGGTATGATGCAAAGTAGGTGATTTAATTGCCAGAAATGCCTGAAGTTGAGACGGTAAGAAGAACTTTAACACCGTTAATTGTTGGTAAAACAATTGAAAAAGTAGTACTCTGGTATCCAAAAATTGTCGCAACAGATCATGAAAAATTTTTGTCCGAATTACCGGGTAAAAAGATTCTCAAAATTGACCGATATGCTAAGTATTTACTGATTCGTTTGAGTGATAATTTAACAATTGTGTCGCATTTACGGATGGAAGGGAAATATCACCTTACCACTCCGGATGCACCTAAGGATAAGCACGATCATGTGGAATTTATTTTTACTGATCAGACTGCTTTGCGCTATAATGATGTGCGCAAGTTTGGCCGGATGCAGTTAATTTTAACCGGGACCGAGCGTCAGACTACTGGAATTGGCAAACTAGGCCCTGAGCCTAATAGTGCCGAATTTTCAACAGATTATTTTATTAATACTCTAAGTCGCAGAAAGAAAAATATTAAAAATGCTTTGCTTGATCAGACTGTTGTTGCGGGGTTAGGCAATATTTATGTTGATGAAACACTCTGGCAGAGTGATATTCATCCCTTAAGTGTTGCCAATAAAATCCCGGTGGATAAGGTAAAAAAGCTACATCATAATATTAATCAAACCATTAATATTGCTACGCAGGAGCGCGGAACGACAGTGCATACTTATCTAGATGCTAATGGTAATATTGGTGGTTATCAAAAAATGCTGAAAGTATATGGTCATGCCGGTGAGCCCTGTCCTAAATGTGGTACAGAACTAGAAAAAATTAAAGTATCGGGCAGAGGAACTACTTTCTGCCCACATTGTCAGGTGGTTTATCAATGACCTATGTTTTAGCTTTAACTGGTGGAATTGCAACCGGTAAGAGTACAGCAGATGATTTTTTTAAGAAAAATAATATTTCAGTGATTGATGATGATCAGATTGCTCATGAATTAATGCAGCCGGGGCAAGCTTCTTGGCTAGCAATCAAGAATCATTTTGGCTCGGAATATTTAAATGCTGATCAAACGATTAATCGCAAAAAGCTAGGGCAGTTAGTCTTTAACGATCCGCAAGCTTTAGCTCAATTAAATGAACTGACTCATCCATTAATTTTTGCGCAGACTAAAGAATTATTAAAAAAATATCATGATCAAGCAATAGTTGTGCTAGATGCTCCTGTTTATTTTGAATCAGGACTAGCTCAAAAACATGTGGCTGATGGTGTCTTGGTGATTACTTTACCGAAAAAAATGCAATTAGAACGGTTAAAAGAGCGTAATAATTTGACTGACGCAGAAGCTGAAAGCCGAATTAAGAGTCAGATGTCATTAACAAAAAAAGCGCAAATGGCTGATTTTGTAATTGACAATACTGGTACAATAAAAGAATTAGAAAACAAGTTAGCACAATTATTGGTAAAAATCAGAGAAGAGGGATAGCTATGGAATGTCCAAATTGTCATCAAAATGCATCTCGGGTAATTGATTCACGACCAAGTGATGAAAACCGTGCCATTAGACGGCGTAGAGAATGTGAAAATTGTGGTTTTCGTTTTACTACTTTTGAACGGATTGAAACTGCACCATTGTTGGTAGTTAAAAACGATGGTACGCGTGAACCGTTTAGTCGCAAGAAGATTTTACATGGAGTAATGGCGGCTGGACAAAAGCGTCCAATTAGTAGTGAGCAATTTGAGCAATTAGTTGATCATGTTGAAAATAAAATAAGAAAGCAAGGCGTTAGTGAAATTTCGTCTAAGAAGATTGGTCAATATGTTATGGATGATTTGGCTAATTTGGATGACGTAGCTTATATTCGTTTTGCTTCGATTTATCGTGAATTCAAAGATATGTCTAGTTTTATGAAGACCATGGAAGACATGATGGCTAAAAAAGGAAAGGGTAATTAGTCATGTTTGCAACGTCTGATCCAAAACATCTATATTATGTGGCAAATAAGATCACCCTTTTTCCAGAAGATGAAAATATCTTGATTAAGCTTTATCAGCCGCTAGTGGGTGCAGTCGCAGTTGCTTTGTATCAGACTTTAATTAATGACTATGATCCTTATGGTATTATTTCTGATGCAAAAGGAATTTATTCACTGCAAGAGCAACTTGATTGCAGTTTAAAGGATCTGTTCCGCTCGCTACATAAGCTTGAAGCAGTCGGATTAGTGCAGACTTTTTTGTCTGATAATGTTTTTAACAACATTATTGTTTTTAAACTGTTGCAGGTTCCTAGTGCGGATAAATTCTTTGCAACACCGCTACTGGCGAGCTTATTGAAGGAAAAGGTTGGTAGTCCGACTTTTCATGATTTGAGTAGTTCTTTTGCTAAAGAAGCGAAACTGCGGGAAAAACCAATAAAAAATGCCCGTGATGTATCAGCGAATTTCTTTGATGTTTTCCGTTTGCCAGGGGATGAAGCAATTAATCCATCTAGCGAAGTGGTAGAAGCAGCGCAAGAAAATAAGGTACCTGAGATTAAAACAGCCCAGATTAACGATCAAGATCCAATTGATTGGGGTTTTATTAAAGATCAATATAATACTTATCAGATTCCTGCTCAGGAAGTAGAAACTAAAAAGGAACAAATTCGCGGGTTAATTCAAACCTATAATTTAGATGAACAAGAATTTGTCGATGAAACTATTCCTTGTTTGCATGGCACACATAAGTTAAACATGCGAGAAATTAGCAATACTATCGCCGAAAACTATAAGCGGTTGAATACGAGAGAAAATATTCAAAAGCAAATTGAAGAAGGCAAGAAAAGAGCGATTGCGACAATCAAAGGCTTGGATGATGATGATAAAAAATTGCTTTTGGAAGCAAACGAAAATTCACCTTCTGAGTTTTTATATAAATTAAAAGCAGAAAAGGGCGGCATCGTTGCGCCAGGAGAAAATTATATTATTAATCAATTGCATACTCAGTATGGCTTACCAGAAGACTTGGTTAATATTTTAATTCATACTTGTCTGACTTATGACAAAGTAGTGACATCGAACCGTGCTTACCGAATTGCTAATGATTGGCTCCAAAGTGGTATCAGTACTGGCGTGCAAGCTTTAGAATATGTGAAGAAGCGAAAAGCTGACATGCTTAAGAAACAAAATCGCCGTTCATATCGTCCAAATAAACGAGTAGAAAAAGGCACTGATTGGAGCAAGAAAAAGGCAAAAAACGAAGGCATGTCAACTGAGCAATTGAAAAATATTTTCAAAGATTTGAAAAATAAGTAACTGGATAAAAAGTAGGTGAAACAATGGAAGCAATCGGAGATTTGCTTAAAAAAATTGTGAAAGAGCGCAATTTGGGCAATGAACAGGAACTTTTAAAAACAGCTTTGCATGATCCAGATGTTCAGGCTTTTCTGAAAGCTAATGAAAAACGGTTGAATAAGGCAATTGTTCAAAATAGCATGGCTAATATTTATGAATATTATGCCCAAAAGCACAGTAAAAATCAGGTACTAGCAGGCTATGCTCCGCAATTATTTTTAAATGGCAAGGTAATTGATGTTCGTTATACACCTACCCAGGCTAAGATTGTTGCTGACCAGCAGCGAGCAGCCAAAAGACGCTTGCATTTGATTGATCTGCCAGCTAAATTACATGATGTTAATTTAAGCGATCTTGCCGTGACGGATGATCGCCAACAAGCATTGACCTTGATTTATGCTTTTTTAAAGAAATATCAAGCTGCCCCACACCAACAAGGGCTTTATTTGTCAGGTGATTTTGGCATTGGCAAAACTTATATGTTGGCTGGGCTGGCAAATTATATTGCCACCAATTTTGATCGTAATGTGGTATTTTTACATGTGCCAACCTTTATTGCAGGTTTGTCGAGTCATTTTGGTGATAATAGTTTGCAGGATGAGATTAAGAATTTGGCTGAGTGCGATGTGCTAATTTTAGATGATATTGGCGCAGAAACATTAAGTCAATGGTCGCGTGATGACGTTTTAGGCGTGATTTTGCAGGCAAGAATGGATAATGTTTTGCCAACCTTCTTCTCCTCTAATTTGGATATGAAGGCACTTGAATCCCATTTTAAAGAGACGCGTAATGCGGTTGATCCGATTAAAGCTAAGAGATTAATGCAGCGTGTACGCTTTTTAGCCAAAGAAGTAGTGGTTTCAGGACCCGATCGGCGAAATTTTTCACATTAATTAAAAAAAGTCTTGCATCGTTTGTTTTGATGCGTATAATTGAAGTTAATTAAACGAGACATGATGGTTTTCGCTTCAGAGAGAAGAGCCTAGTTCTGGAAGCTCTTCATTAGAAAAATCACCCCAATCGTTTATTCCCAAAGTTGAATTTTTATAGGTTGGATACCTTTATTAATCCGTACGAGAGGTTAGACGTACGCTAACCTGAATTTTGGGTGGAACCACGCAATTAACACGTCCCAGTGCTTTTATTAGCACTGGGATTTTTTTATTGGAGGTAAAAATATGAGTTTTGCAATTACTTTGCCAGACGGTTCAAAGAAAGAATTTGATAAGGCTGTTTCAGTTAAGCAAGTAGCTTCATCAATTGCTACATCTCTTGGAAAAGCTGCCGTTGGTGCTAAAGTAAATGGCGTTGTTAAGCCACTTGATTATGAAATTGACAGTGATGTTGAAGTTGCTATTCTTACTGACAAGGATGAAGAAGGCTTAGACATTTTAAGAGCTACTGCAGCATTTGCACTTGAAGCAGTTGCCAAGAATAAGTACCCAGAACTTCATTTAGGTCAACATGTTGCTGATGAAGGCGGCTTTTACGTAGATACTGACAAGGAAGACCAAATTAAGGTTACCGAATTGCCAGAACTTGAAAAGGCTATGGAAAAGTTGGTTAAGAGTGGTCAAGCAATTGAACACGTTGTAATGAACAAGTCAGAACTTGAAGATATTTTCAAGAATGACCCTTACAAGACTGATCTTTTGAAGAAAATTGATGCCAACAAGGTTGATGCTTACAAGTTAGGTGACTTTGTTGACTTTGGCTTTGATGCTTTATTGCCAAACACTGGTAAGATTAAGCACTTCAAGCTTTTGTCAGTTGCTGGTGCTTACTGGCTTGGCAAGTCATCAAACCCAATGCTTCAAAGAATCTTCGGTACTGCATTCTTCAAGGAAGCTGCTTTGAAGGATGACTTAAAGCGTCGTGCAGAAATTAAGGAACGCGACCACAGAACTATCGGTCGTGACCTTGACCTCTTCTTCGTTGATCCTAAGGTTGGTGCAGGTCTTCCTTACTGGATGCCAAAGGGTGCTACTATTCGTCGTGTTGTTGAACGTTACATCATTGACCGTGAAGTTGCTGACGGCTACCAACACGTTTACACTCCAGTATTAATGAACCTTGATGCTTACAAGACTTCAGGGCACTGGGCACACTATCGTGATGATATGTTCCCACCAATGGATATGGGTGATGGCGAAATGCTTGAACTTCGTCCAATGAACTGTCCTTCACATATTCAAATTTATAAGCACCACATTCGTTCATACCGTGATTTACCACTTCGTGTTGCTGAACTTGGTATGATGCACAGATATGAAAAGTCAGGTGCTTTGTCAGGTCTTCAACGTGTACGTGAAATGACTTTGAATGACGGTCACACTTTTGTTGCCTTAGATCAAGTTCAAACTGAATTCGCTAAGATTTTGAAGTTAATCATGGACGTATACAAGGACTTCGATATTACTGATTACTACTTCAGACTTTCATACCGTGATCCAAAGAATACTGACAAGTACTTTGCAAACGATGAAATGTGGGAAAGAAGTCAAAAGATGCTTAAGGGCGCTATGGATGATCTTGGTCTTGACTACGTTGAAGCTGAAGGTGAAGCTGCCTTCTACGGCCCTAAGCTTGATATTCAAACTAAGACTGCTTTGGGTAACGATGAGACTATGTCAACTATCCAACTTGACTTCATGCTTCCAGAAAGATTTGGCTTAACTTACGTTGGTAAAGATGGTGAAGAACACCGTCCAGTTATGATTCACCGTGGTATCGTTGGTACGATGGAAAGATTCATTGCTTACCTTACTGAAATCTACAAGGGTGCCTTCCCAACTTGGCTTGCTCCAGTTCAAGTTGAAATTATCCCAGTTAACCTTGATGCTCATGGTGAATATGCAGAAAAGGTTCGTCAAGAACTTGCTAAGAGTGGCTTCAGAGCAGAAGTTGATACTCGTAACGAAAAGATGGGTTACAAGATTCGTGAATCACAAACTCAAAAGGTACCTTACACTTTGGTATTAGGTGATGACGAAATGAAGGCTAACGGCGTAAACGTACGTCCTTACGGTACTGATGAAGAAAACTCAATGAGCCTTGATGACTTTATTAAAGAAATTGATGCGGACGTTAAGTCATACTCACGTGATGAAAAATAATTAGATAGATAATTATTTAGAAGATACCTCATGCGATTTTGCATGGGGTATTTTTTTAAAAGTGTAGCCGTTCCTATGTTCCCTTTAGTATAATATTTTAGTAGAAACTAAAAAGATTGAGGAATACGTATGAAACAAATGATGACCGTTGATCAGTTGATTCAACATATGAACAAAAAAGGGATCAAATTTGAGCTTTGTACTGAAGAAGAAGCTAAAGTATTTTTGAAAGAAACCATGTATTATTTTAAAGTTGCAGCTTATCGGCAACTTTATCCTAAGATATTAGAAGGAAACAGAAAAGGACAGTATCAAAAATTAGATTTTGCTTACTTGAAAGAATTGTATAATATTGATGCCTCAATAAGAAATATGATAAGAGATATGTGTTTAGATATAGAGACTCAAATCAAGGTTAAGCTAATAAATAGTACCACTCAGAACGAGAATGAAGATGGATATTCTCTTGTGAAAAATTACTTAACTTCTGAGGACAAAAATTTTCATACTCTAAAGAACATACAACAGCACAAATCAGGCGAGTATTGTCGTAACTTAATAAAAAAATATTATCCATTTTTTCCAATTTGGGTTTTAGTTGAATTAATTTCTTTTGGCACCTTACTTCACATATGTCAATATTATGAAGATAGCTATAAAGAAGAGATTATTCCTAAAAATAAATTTATGAATATTATTCGCGATTTAAGGAACGCAACCTCACATAATAATTGTTTAATAAATAATATTGCTGAAAAAATGGATGAGTCTAAACATCCAGATATTGAAATCACAAATTTTATTAAAAGATTAAACATTGTATCAACACAGACTAGAAGAAAACAACTTAGAAAAAAATTCGTATACAACATTGTAGTATTACTCTTTGTATATTGTTCATTAATTCCGATAGAAGCAAAAAGAAATAGAATACGACAATTAAAAGAATTAATGGATAGTATTTCAACTAATGATGAATTTTTCAAAAGTAATCCTCAAATTACTTCGAAACTGTCAAATCTTTTGTGTAAATAGATCTTTCTCGTAAATTGATTTTTTAATTATTTATTTAATCAAAGTAGGA
>NZ_CANBCQ010000008.1 GCF_947367125.1 uncultured Lactobacillus sp. | reverse complement strand
TTATTTGTTCAAATCAATCATACGAGAAAGGAACTCCTTTTTCTAATGTTTAAAGAAATAAATTTAAGGAATCATTCATCCTTACACAAACTATTTTACAGTCTCCTAAATTTCTTAGTAAAAAATAAAACGACTAATATCTAACTAATTAAAGAAAGATTATTAATCGTTTTAGTATTTCTAATTATTTACAATAATAGTATAAAAAAGCAGTAGGAAACAAACAATTATTGCTATTACATAACCTATTAATAATCCTAATGCTAAGGAAACAGAGTGATGTTGCAGGAAAGTACATGACCAATCTCCAAGCATAAATAGATAAAAACCTATAAGCCAGTAATTTAGTTGCTTCTGATTTACCCACGGTAATGTTAATATAATTAGTACTACAATAATTAACGCGTATCCTATACTTTTATACGCTGAATCATTAAGTAATGCATGTCGCATATAAAAGAACTCCTTTAATGAGTCCGAAAAAATCTTCAAAACTGGACTAAAGATTTACAAATCAGTCGAGCTTTAATCATCTTGATAATAATGGTACCTAATTTTATTAAAGCAATCAGAGATTATATAGTGTATTACAACTTTATTGTACAATACTAAAAAGGCAAGACTCCAATGAGATATTGGAATCTTGCCTTAGATAAATATACTTAAAACTAACGTCCAGTTTTAGGGGTTAGCTTTTTTTATTTCTTCTGCGTCATTTGTCCGTCCATCATTTCATAGATATGGTCGGCGTATTTTTCTAATCGCGGATCGTGAGTGACCAAAATTACCGCTTTATCACGTTTTTTAGCTAAATCCTTGAATAACTGTCCTACTTCTTCAACATTTTGGGTATCCAGAGAAGCAGTTGGCTCATCCGCCAGCAAAATATCTGGATTGGCATATAACGCCGTGGCAATCGCCACCCGCTGCTGCTGACCGCCTGACAATTCATTCGGATATTTCTTAAGCAATTTTTCAATTCCTAACTGCTTAAGTAGCCCTTGCAACTTTTCTTTAGATAAATTATTTTGCTTTTTTACTTTATCAATTAAGGTAAATTGCTCCTTAACATTTAAAAATGGAACTAAGTTATAGGCTTGCAATACAAAGCCAATTTTATTTAAGCGCAGCTCACCACTTTGCTTGGCTGAAAAATGGCTAATATCTTGACCATTAATTAGGATCTCGCCTGAAGTTGGCTTTTGCAAGGAACCAGCAATGGTCAAAAAAGTACTTTTACCAGCGCCTGACGGTCCCATGATTAAAACAACTTCGCCTTTATCAGCTTGAAAATTAATGTCATTTAAAGCTACAACTTGTGCTTCACCTTTACCGTAAACTTTTTTAACGTCCTTTAATTCAATTACTGTCATTTTATTCACCAATTGCCTTTGCTGGATCAACCTTCAAAATTGACTTAATCGGAATCAAACTACCAATAATCCCCATAACTAACATCCCTAATGAACCACTAATCATAATCGTTGGGGTGAAAGTCATCGGTACAGCTGATGGCAAGGCTAGATCCGTCAACCACATCAAGATAATTGCAATTACGACACCAATCACTACTAAAATCACGGATTGGCTGATTGTAGCCCCAACTAAAGTCTTGCTAGGAATACCTTGAGCCCGCATTACGGCAAAGTTGTGCATCTTTTGCATAGTCAGAATGTACAAGAAGACAGCAATCACAATCAAAGAAATCACAAACAAGAAGCCAATCATTAATTCAAAAGTTAAATTTTGTGCCGTATAACCGGGCAACTTATTAATAAAGGTTTTAATCGGGTAAGTCTTAGCGTCCGCATGATTAAACTTGTAGTTACTCTTTTTAGAAATGATTGCAGCGGCAGCTACATTCGGGGCCACCATCCGTAATTTTTTCCAAGTTTTCATTGAGCCATAAACAATTGGCGCAATATTAATTTTGGCATTATTAGCAAAGCCCACAATGGTGTACTTCTTTTTCGAACCATTTAAGGTAATTTTATCGCCTAAGCGATAACCTTTATCTCTAAAGCTGCTATCAACTGTGACTTGATTATTGGTCTTGGCCTTTTTACCAGCAACTAAATCTTGATCCTGATAAATAAATTGATCTTTTTTAACACCTAAAAATTGTGCTGAAATAGACGTCTTGCCTTTTTTCTTAGCCACAATACCTAATTGTCCGATAACTGCTTCATTTTTGCCAATTTTGGCATCTTTTAAATCATTTTTAGTCAAAATCGATTGGCTTAAACTGACATTGGCATTTTTGTTCAAAACAATCTTTTGCGCTTTCCAGCCTTTAATCGCTTGTGTATTTTGACTAGCCAACCCCACAGCTAACGATGACAGCATGAAAATTAAATAGCTGATCAAAAAGATCATCAAAATAATCAGACCGTAACGCAATTTTTCATGTTTAATCTCTTTAAGTGCTAAAAACATTGCTACATCCCCTTTGCTAGTATGTACAAGCTCTTCTTATAACGAGCTAAATTCTTAGCTTCATTTTCTGGATCAGATAAACACAAGTTAATTACTTCATGACTTAGAACCATTGCACTCCACAATTGTGGTCCCATTTTTAACAATTGCCGAGAATAAATTTTGAAATTATCTGGAATCAGATATTCATTCTGCGACATATGCAGCTTCATCATTGGTTCATATTTACTGTTTTGCGTTTTATCAATAAATTTAATCACCCGATCATAAAAGTTATCCGGATCGAACTTCTCATCTGGACTCATCTTGGAATGGATCTCTTCAATTGCAAGATGGTACATATAAACATAGGCATCAGTTAAGTCATCAAAGTACTTGTAAAAAGCACCACGAGCAATATCGGCTTTTTTCACAATATGTGAAACTTTAGCATCAGCCAATGGATAAGTACTAAATTCTTCTAATAAAACATTTTCGATTCGTTGACGTTTGGCAGTCGGCAAATTTTTAAAAGTTTGTTTAACCATTTTTATTATCCCCTTTTCTCATAACACAAATGACAGTGCGTCATTAAGTACCTATATCATAACTGATTGTGACGCATTGTCAATACATAGACACAAAAAAAGAAGGCTTTCGCCTTCTTTATGCTAAAACGCGGTTGTAGTAACACATTCTTGCTTGACCATCATGCACACTAAACTTGCTTAAAGCACAATTAGCTGGTGTATCAATTTTATCCATATCACCATCACTCAAATAGTGCGCTGCCATCATCCGAATTAAACGGCCATGAGCGACAACCAAAACTTTCCCATTGGGATATTTTTGATAGACTTCGTCTAAAAAGCTGGCGCAACGTGCCTCAAATTCAGGGTAACTTTCGCCATTTTTAGCATATTTAATATAATCTCGCGTAACTTTACCCCAAGGATCGACTACATCTGGATATTCTTGAGCAATCTCAGCCATTTTTTTGCCATCCCAATCGCCAAAGTCAAATTCTAGCAAACGTTTATCTAAATTTAGCTTTTTCTTACCCTTAGTAAAAATTTGTGCAGTTTCAACTGCTCTTTTCATTGGACTTGAATAAACGACATCAAATTGGCTTTCATCAAACTTAGCGGCAGACTTTCTGGCATATTCACGGCCATACTCATTTAAATCTGCGTCCACTTGTGCTCCCTGAAGTCGATTATCCTTATTTACATCAGTTTGTCCATGACGAATAAAAACTATTTCCATTTTTCACATCACCTTTTCCTAAAAATCATACCCTTATTTAGGGAATCTTTCCATTTCTTTACTGTTTTTTAGCTTTTTCAAATTCAAAAAAGCTTAAAATAGAAATAGATACCTAGAAAGGGGAAACATTATGTCCCGCGTTACAATTGAAAGAGATGGCCTCACTTTAGTAGGAGACCGCGAAGAGCCTTTTGGTGAAATTTACGATATGGCAATTTTAATGCATGGTTTCACCGCTAATCGCAATACTGGTTTATTAAGAGAAATCGCTGATAAATTACGTGATGAAAACGTGGCTAGCGTCCGCTTTGATTTTAATGGTCATGGCGAAAGTGACGGCAAATTCGAAGATATGACTGTTGTTAACGAAATTGCCGATGCCAACGCAATTTTGAATTATGTCCGCACCGACCCACATGTGCGCAATATTTTCTTAGTCGGCCATTCACAAGGTGGCGTAGTTGCTTCGATGCTGGCTGGCCTTTATCCTGATGTAATCAAAAAAGTCGTTTTGTTAGCACCAGCAGCTCAATTAAAAGATGATGCACTTAAGGGCAATACTCAAGGTGCAACTTATGATCCAAATCACATCCCTCCAGTAGTTCCACTTGTTGGTAAAAAATTAGGCATGAAATTAGGCGGTTTTTATCTCAGAACGGCTCAAGTTTTACCAATTTATGAAGTAGCCCAACGCTTTACTGGTCCTGCTTCAGTCATTTATGGCACTAATGACGAAGTAGTTGATCCTAAATACGCTAAGAAATATCACGAAGTCTACGAAAATAGTGAACTTCATGCAATTGAAAATGCTGATCATAGTTTCACTGGTCAATACCAAACACCTGCCGCAGATTTAGCCGCAGAATTTTTGAAGCCATTATTCTAATGCCTAGTGAAATCAAATTGGGTACGAAAAACATAGTGGTCTGCTGTACTTAATTCAGGCTTGAATTGAAATTCAAAATCATGAAAATCTCGCAAATCAGCGGGATTTTTTATTTGTCTTTCGGCAATGTAGCGCACCATTTCCCCGCGCGCCATCTTGGCATGAACCCCAACAGTTTTCCATTTGTCATTTTTTAATTCTTGAAAATCAATCGTAATTAATTGCCGGTGCTCATTTAAAAATGGCTTTACCAATCGTGCATATTGTTTAGAAGCCAAATTAATAACTACCTCGTCATTTTGATAAAGTTGGTCGGCAATTGAACTTCCCCAAAAGTGATACAGGCTATAGTCACGAAAGCCGACCATCTTCGTCTTTAATTCTAAGCGATACGGACAAACACCATCAAATGGTCTAAGCATCCCATAAAAGCCAGACAAGATGCGCAAATTTTTTTGAATATAATCCAATGCCGGCTGAGTGAACAAGTCCGGCGCCATATATTGATATTGAATCCCTGAAAAAGCTAGGATTGCTGGCGTCAGGCATTCATCTAGATTCATCTCTTCTAATTGTAAAATACTCTGCTTGGTTACCTTTTCACTGGCCTGCCAAAGGTCATTTAATTGAGCATTAGTGCGTGATTTCAAAAAGTTAGCCAGAATTCTCGTCCGGTCTAAAAATTCTGGTTTTGACTGAACTGGAAAAGAATCACGGTCACTTTTCATAATTTTTGCAGGTGCAATAATAACTTTCATTTTGGAAATCAGTCCCTTTACGTTAAACTAAATTGTAATTAATAAGGAGGAAAAAACATGAATCCTGATTTTGCAATTGTCTTAAATTATCAACTTAACGGTGAAGCCGATGCCGACTTTTTAGTAAAAACAGCCCGTAATATCGGTGCCCGGGCAGTGATAACTGACAGTCAAACTGAAGACTTCAAGCCGGCTTGCGCTAAGTATACTATTTTTTTAGCTGATTCAGAAAATGGTGCTGATTTAACTAAGAATAACGTTATTGACACGATGATCAATAACCGTAAAGCTGGTAAGGCTACAATTATTAATGTGCCCGTTGCAGCAGGCAAGTTTTCTGCCGTAACTCAAGCAATGCTAGACACGATCAATGATTGGATGCACCAATTCGGTCACGCCTTCAATGAAGGTCAAGCTAGTGCTTTAACCAGCAGCGATGGCTTTATTTTAGAAAATCGCCACGCAAATTACCAAAAATACGTCTTCTTGCCTAGTCCTCTTCCTGATAAAATCGTGGTAGAAGGCCTAGCTGAAGAACCTAACCGGGTAGAATGGATTGAACACCGTACTGATCTTGATTTTAATTATAAGGATCAAAAATTAACCATTGAATTGACTAAGCCAGATGATGAGTTTTCTTGGCAAGTATTACGAATTCAAGCTCACCGACCTGAAGATGATATTTTAGAAACGAAGTTTTAGTAAAAAGGCGTTCTCCGTGGAAGAACGCCTTTTTTACAACCTTATGTGGTTGCTATTTTCATTTTCAAAAAACAAGAATCAAATTGATCCTTGCTTAAGCTTCAATCACTGAGCCATTATCAAAAAATTCTCTAAAACGATGTGCTTCTTTATCCAGCGTAATTTCATCATTAACTTGCGACAACTTATAGCCAACAAAATATGGTGGTGCTTCAAAACGCGTAATATATTTAGCACAAATACCGCCATCGTTACGCGGATAAAAGAATAGATTATAAGAATCACAGTGCCCGTTATACATGATATTTAGTAAATACTTGGCACCGCTTTGAATCCAGTCGGCCCACAAGTCAATACTATTTTTATCTAATAAATTAATATTGAGTTCAGTGTAACCTTGAACGGGGTGCTCAGCAATGTTAACTTCTACTCCGCTTTTTTCAAACAAAGTCTCGCCTTCAAAGTTATTGGGATGGATATACTTGTAGCCGTCCTCATGTTCAAAACCAACTATCTGCATATGCGGGTGAATTAGTGAGCCACCGGAATGTGGACCATAATTCTTGTACCAAACAATTGACTCATATTGGTCATTAGCCTGCATTTTTTCAAAACATGCCAGCGCAAAACGCATTAGCTGACGGTTATATTCTGGCGTATAGGTGCTAAGATCGCCGTGGTGATCGCTAGATTCAATTAACACAGTCTGCCAGGTATCACGTAAGGTCGGAAACTTATTCTTAAGCCAAATCATATCCCCTTCCTTAGCGTAAATATCAGTTAAATTTTCAACATCACAAAATGGACAGACATTGGCCTTCTTATCCTTGCGATAAGATTGTGGTTTGCCTTTAGCAACGCCCATTTGAAAAACAAGTGGATCATTAGTCATATTTATTCCTTTTTTTACTTAAAATAGTTTAAAATTAAATGAGTATAGCTTTACTATATATAAATTTTTTGTGGCTTTACTAGCATAAAAATACTTGTTATACTGTGTCAAAGCAAACGTTCATTCGAAATTTGTTAAGAGATGGGTTTTAATAATGCAATCTAGAACAGAAATGAGAAAGCGAAACAACCGCAACAATCTCTATCTTATTATTATTGGCATAATTGCCGTAATTGCAATTATTTGCGGTTTTTTCATCCATAATCAAAGAGTAGCAGCCGAGCGTAGCCAACGTGAATATGCGTCTACACACTTTAATCCTAACGTTACAATCTATGGTGTAAAGGTCGGAAAGCTGACGGTTAATAAGGCAACTGCCAAGATCAATGATCAAGCAGACAATGTGGTCTTTTTAAGAGATAAAAAGATTATTGCTGAAAAAGACGATAATGTTCAAACTATCAGTCAAGCTGAAGTTAAAAATATTTTTACTAAACAACATACTGATTTGCCAAGTAAGCAAAAATACGTCTTCAAATCCGCCAAAATGGATGAAGCCAAAAAGAATTTGCAAAAGATTCAAAAGGCTGTCATAACTTATAAAATTAACGGCAAGGAATATCAACTAAGAGCTGATGAATTAATCCACGAAGTTACTTACAAAGATGGCAAGTACAAGTTCACTGACATTAAGAAGTTACATGCCAAATTGGAAAAAATCGATCAGGAAGTTAAAACTCTGAAGAAGAGTTACAAGTTCACTGTTCCCGTCGGCAACAAGGTCAACGGCAAAACAATTACCGTTAAGAACGAAAGCTATGGCTGGGGAATTTATGTCAAGAAAGCTGTAGCCGCAGTAGAAAAAGCCTTGATTAATGGTCAAACTACTGTTGATGGTAGCAAGTACATTTACGGTGATGGCTACAGCGCTTATGCCCACGGCTATGGCAAGAGCAATCATGGTATCGGTCAAAACTATGTCGTTGTTTCAATTAGAAACCAAGAATTGTGGGTTGTCCGCAAAGGTAAAGTTGCCGTTCATTTAAATGATGTAGTAACGGGAACCGAAGACAAGGGCAATGCTACGCCTAAGGGTGTTTGGTACATCATGTATAAGGAATCACCAAGCGTACTTCGTGGCTATAACGACGACGGTTCTAAGTATGCCTCCAAAGTTCAATACTGGATGCCATTTACCTTGAGTGGCTGCGGTTTACACGATGCTAGCTGGCGTAACGATTGGAGTAAGTCAGCTTATCTTACTGGCGGTTCGCATGGCTGTGTTAACATTCGTCCAGCTGAGATTAGAAGCGTTTGGAACAATGTTTTGACCAACGACGCTGTTATCGTATATTAAAAATAAAGATTAATCGTCTACTTCAATTGAAGCAGGCGATTTTTTTGCGTAAAATTAATAGAAAAGATATAGATTTTTGAGAGGATTAGACATGTTAATTATTGGTATTATCTGCCTATTTGTGGCAGTGATTTCTTACTTCAAGTATCTTAGCGAAAAAAACGGACAAGCCAACCAAAAGCAAGCAGAAAACAAAAACGAGGCAAAATGGCAACGCACTTTAGCCATCATTTTCCTCGTTTTCGGAATTTTATTAATCGGTTATTGGATTGCATTGCGCTAAAAAAGACGTGAATTTTCACGCCTTTTTTTAAATATAATTGATTACCACGTTACCCATGTTAGCTCTACCCTTTAAAACCAAGGTTGGGCCGCCTCCATTGCTTTTACCTTTAACTATTACATTACCAAGGCTAACACTCAACTGATTATCAATTCGCCATGACAATGGTACATAAAGATTTACGTTCCCCATTGATGCAGTCAAATTAAGCACGACGGTATCACCAGCAGCTTTAGCATCATCAAGATAAATATTGGCATTACCGAATGAAGCTTCAAGATTAATTGATTGTAAATTTTGTGAATGAATATAACGTGACGAGTCGCCAGCCATCTTTTGATTAATTACGATGTTATCACCATCTTCAATCATATCTTGAACATGATGATGTACTACCGTTGTCTCCGTGTCATCATCGCTACTGTCATCGTCATCATCCCAGTTAAATGACTTCTCAATTGTGATTTTTGGTCGAAAATCCCTCTTTAAAAGTAAACTCAATCCCATTGAAACAAGTAAGGCAATAAACAGAATCATCCAAGCGGACAGAAGCTTTTTAATTCCTAGCGGTCCGGCATAAGTAATTACCAAAAAGGCAATTGAGAAAACTGAAACGTAGATACTGCGATCAAGCAAGCCTTTGATTAAGCAAGCCACAAAAATGACGGTCAAAATAATCATCCAAAAGCCTATTTTAAAACTTAATAGTCCCAATTGACTCACAACCAGGAGTACAGCTGCAGCTAGCAATCCCACACCCCATAAAATTCTGCTAAAATTATTTTTCATAATTAAGCCCTTCTTTCATCTAAGCGCGTACGCAATTCTTTATAATATCGACGGGATGCATATACGGTTTTATAGGTATCATGAAATTGGATTTTACAATCCGAAATCGACCGAGTTAGACCATAAATTTGATCTAAATTAATAATTGTCGATTTGGAAATCCGCATGAAACCTGCGCCTAAAATATTTTCCAGCTCATACAATTTATGTTTAACCAAGTATGCCCTATCTTGTGTATGTAGAATTACTTGCTTAGCATCTGTTTCAAAAAATAAAATTTTGTTCAGTGGTAAGTAGTAAGAAACATTATCCTTGAAGCACTCGATTTGATCTGCATGCTCTATATTTTGCAATTTGCGATAAAGCTGTTCTATTTCTGGAGAAATATTTTTAGCCTTAATAATCAATTCATCTTCTGAGGCATCTGGATCAATCTCAAGTTTTACTTTCATGTTTCTCACTCCCTTACAAATCTGATATTTACATTAAAAAATATTTCAGTTAACTTTTCCATAATTTTGAACTAAGCGGTAAATTTTGACTTCTAAGTGGCAAAAAAATAAGACGACCTCTGCCGTCTTATTACTTATTATCAATGTAAACTAGTAAAAAATGTTATCAATCCGAAAATAATTCCTGGGAAATTAGCCGTAAATAGTGGCCAATCTTTCTTTTCACTCAGAACTGCATAGAGTACCCAAATCGTGCAGTTAATCGCTGCCACTAATGGCTGAACAGGATTTCCATAATTTCCGTTCAAGTTATTAATAATTTGTGGAATATAAGAAACGTACATCAGTACAGATAACACGGATCCAATACGTCCTATAGTTAATACAGTTTTTCGATCTAATCCTTTAAATTTTTTTAACAAATCTCTCCCTTATCGTTTATTGTATGAAAAACCAGAGATCATTGCAAAAAATCTAATTTTAGTGGACACCTTCCATTAGCACATTAATTCTCTTAACTAAAAAGAACATTATTACCGCAAAGGCTACACTGACCAAACCAACAGCCATGAAATATTGGACTTCCGTGCCAGTTGAATAAAATTTAACAATCTGCGCATTAACCGCCTGACCTGTCGCATCAGCCATGAACCATAGACTCATCATTTGTGAACGATAAGCTTCTGGCGCTAACTTAGTGGTGATTGATAGTCCAATCGGTGAAATCAACATTTCCGCAATTTCAACTAAGAACCAAGAGCCAACTAGCCAAAATGGACTAACCTTGCCTGCTGTACCATAAAGCATCCCTGGCAAAGCCATCCACATGTATGACAAACCAGCAAAAACTAGCCCTGCTGCAAATTTGCCTGGAGCTGTTGGCTGCTTTTTCCAATGTTCCCAAAGCCAAACAAAGACTGGCGTTAAAATCATAATGAATAATGGGTTAAGTGATTGGAAGTTAGCTGCCGCAAAATGCCAATTTCCAATATGAAGCACGGTTCTTTGAGCAGCAAATAGAGCTAAAACTACTGAGCCTGATTCTTCAATGCCCCAGAAAATAGCTGCCGCAAAAAACAATGGAATGTAAGCTTTGACCCGTGAACGCTCAACCTTAGTTGCTTTTGAACTACGTAACATCATCACGAAGTAATAAATTGGCAAGGCAATCGCTAAAATAGTCAATAAAGTAATGACATTATCAACATTCAATTGACCAAAACCGGCCATTGCGGTTAATACAAGGGTAATCACCACAAGCCCAATAACTACCCACTTGATAATATTAAGCAAGTCACCTTTATTAATAGGATCATTAGGCGTCAAACTTTCAGGAGAAAGATACTTTTTACCGCCCCAAACATATTGCACTAAGCCAAAGAACATCCCGATTGCAGCTAAAGAAAAGCCGGCATGGAAGTTCATTTCATTACCAAAAATATGGAAACCAAAACCTTCTGCTGCCCATGGAACTAACCATGGTGCAAGAAATGATCCTAAGTTAATCCCAAAGACAAAGATGCTGAAACCGGCATCTCTTCTGCGATCTTCAACTGAATAAAGACCACCAACCATGTCAGATACATTTGGCTTTAATAAACCAGTACCCACCACGATTAAAGCAATTGAAGCATACAACGCCGTTACACCAGCTGGAAGTGCCAGGACAATGTGACCTAACATGATCAAAACGCCGCCATAAAAGACGGTCTTTCTTGATCCCCAAACACGGTCAGATAGCCAACCACCAACTAAAGTTGATAAATAAACTAGTGAACCATAGATTGACATGATTGACGCAGCCGTGGTTTGGTCCATACCCAGACCGCCCTTGGTAACTGCGTAATACATGTAGAAAAGCAGGATGGCGCGCATCCCGTAGTAACTGAAGCGCTCCCACATTTCAGTAAAGAATAAAGTTGACAAACCCTTTGGTTGTCCAAAAAATTCTGTATTTGAATCTCGTTTACCCAAAGAAAAACTCCCTTCTTATCAATAGGTAAGCACAATAGAAATAATTATACCACGAAAAATAAGGATTCACTTTTTACAGTGAATCCTTATTTATTAGGTAATTATTACTTCAAATTAATCGATTGCCTTAGCAACTGCGTTGTTAACAGCCACTTTTTCAGCTTCGATTAAGTCAACTTTGCCTTCAATAACCTTGGTATCCATCTTAATTTCACGACTAAGAAGTGGAATATTTACCTTTGGTTCAAAGAATTCTTTAAATTCTTTAAGTCTAGTTGGAGTATGGAAGACGCGAGTAGTTACTGTGATGAATGTTGTAAATTCCATGTCACCACCAACAGTCTTATCAAGCCAATCCCAATCTTCTCTAATCCAGTCCCAGGCTGCTTGTTGGCCATGATGGTTGCTGAGCAAGCCAGCATACCAGCCACGCAAGTCTTGTGGTTTAATTACGTCAGCATTTTCAAAATTATCAACAACTAACGCAACTTCAGCCGGATCAATCGTACTAGTAATTGCACTACGAAGATCAACTTTGTATGAAGGATCAGCAGTTCTTTGGTATTCCTTAATCAAGTTTTCGATTAGGTTGTGGCTGCCAAAGTTCTTTACTTCATTGATTAAAACATATGGACGAACATCAGCATTCATTGCTTCTAAGTTGTCTTCATTAGCAGTGAAAATCTCATGAGCTGTCTTAATTGAGTCTTTGTTTTCAGCGTAAAGACTGGCACTTAATTCATATGGACGAATTTGTGCATCTTCATCGCTTTCACCTGGTTTCACTTTCCAGCCCAAACGAGCAACTTGACCAGCGGATAACTTGTCATACAGCTTCTTTAAGTCCTTTTCTTGAGCTGATTCAGGTTCAACAAATTGGCGCAACTTAGCAGCAGTAGCATAAAGAGCATTAATAACTACACTTGACTTTGAGTCAGCAAACTTAGTCAAAAGTGGCACAATTTCAGCGTAAGAGATTTGTTTACCTTCTGCTAAAAGACGTAAGTCTTGCAATAATTGCAATTTGGCAATTGGGTCAAGTTCATCAACATGAGCCAAAATATCATCAAGCAAAGTCTTGTCATACTTAACGATAAAGTGTGAGTTGTTACCTACATTAATTCTAAGTGGGTGACCTGCTTTACTACGTAAATTCTTGTAGTAACCTAAATCAATTTCCTTGTCAGACATAATCTTAGGTGCCTTGAAGTTCGCATTCAATGGAATTTGCCATTTTCTACCAACGTCTTTGCCTTCACCGATGAAGAATTGTTGTTGTGAAAGCTTTAAATGACCATCGCTACTATCAACATATGCACTAACTACTGGATAACCTGGTTGCTTTAACCATGAGTGCATAATCTTGCCAATATCAAGGTCCGTTGCGGTTGAAAGGGCATCCCAAAGATCGTCACCAGTGGCATTACCGAACTTGTGGTGATCGAAGTAATACTTCAAGCCTTTTCTTAAAGCATCATCACCAAGAAGCGAACGAACCATCACTAACATTCTAGAACCCTTGGCATAAACAATGGCACTGTCAAAAGCAGAATCAATATCTGCTGGGTCATTAATTTCCATTTGAATTGGTTGAACACCATCAGTAGCATCTCTAGTCAAAGCTGCAGGTGCTTCACTGGTTTGGAACATTTCCCAAATATGCCAATCAGGCTTCAAGCCATCAACTGACAAGTATTCCATCATGTTAGCAAAACTTTCGTTAAGCCATAAGTTATCCCACCACTTCATGGTTACTAAGTCACCGAACCATTGGTGAGCTAATTCGTGGGTAATAACTGTCGCAACCAACTTCTTCATTTCAAGACTAGTGTTGTCTGGATCAAGCAATAAATATGCTTCACGGTAAGTTACTAACCCCCAGTTTTCCATGGCACCAGCACTGAAATCTGGCAAAGCCAATTGCAATGATTGTGGAAGTGGATACTTAGTTTGGTAAAATTCTTCGTAAAATTCAATTGCGTTCTTAGCAACGTCCAAAGCAAAGTCTAATTCCTTAGGCTTGTGGGCCTTAGTTGCATAAACACCAATTAAGACGCCATCCTTAGTATGGGTAGTCTTTGATTGCAAGTCACCAAAGGCAAAGGCAACCAAGTAACTAGACATGCGAACAGTTTCTTCAAAATGGTGGTAGCCGTCCTTGTCTACTTCAACTTCAGGCATGTTGGCAAGAGCAACTTCGCCATCTTCTTCATCCCACTTAAGTGCAAGACTAAAAGTAGCCTTAGCTTCTGGTTCATCAACACATGGAAAAGCTTGACGAGCAAAAGTAGTTTCAAATTGGGTACCAATAATTTGCTTCCTTTTACCTTCTAACTCGTAGTATGAAGGATAAATACCCATCATAGTATCAGTAAGTGGTGCACTATAAGCAATTTCAATTACAGCCTTGCTATTTACACCGGTTGAAATTTTGATTGCTTCATCTTTTTCAAGCACTTCAAAATCTACTTTTTTGCCATCAACCTTAACGCTGTCGATGGTCATGTATTTTTGGTTAATAAATACTGGGTTTTCAATTACTTCACCGGTAATTGTTGAAGTACCATTAATTTCTTTTTGTTTACGGTTTACGTTAATGCGCAAATCATAGTGCTCTGGATGAAAAGTTTCATAAAAACGTTTAACTGCCATTTTCTACCTCCTATTAATAACTCATTTCATTTTAATTCTACCAAAATAAAGAAGAAAGCGCTCAAAAAAGGCTATTTCTTGTTGATTGTAAGGATGACGTTTCAGTTCTGTAACATTGCTGTCATATTGAGCTTGTACTATAGAAGCATAGTCATTAAGAAATAAATAAGTTTTGAAAGAATTAATTAAATTTAATAAGGATGAATGTATTAATGAAGAAACATGTTAAATCTACTTTAGTTAAAATCTTAGCTGCCTTAGCGCTTGCCTTTGCTTGTGTTGCAGTTGCTGATACTTTTGCTTCTACCACTTCAACTAGTCAAACTGTTCAAGCTGCTAGAAAGCTTTCTAAGAAAGAAAAAGCTGCCAAGAGATGGATCGCAATGCGCGAATCAGGTGGTAGTTACACTGCTAGAAATGGTGTTTGTTACGGTAAATACCAATTAAACATTAGCTACTTAGGTGGTAACCTTTCACCTAAGAACCAAGAACGTGTTGCTGACAACTACGTTTATGGTCGTTACGGTTCATGGGTTAACGCCAAGAGATTTTGGTTAGCTCACAACTGGTACTAAAATTAAATTCATTTAATTCCCCAAAGCTAAAGAAAACCAGTTTAGTCAATTAGACTAAGCTGGTTTTTTAATTTACTCAAATTTATCTTGTTTAATAAAACGATAGAGCGCAATGACTAAAACTAAGATCGAACACGCCATTCCTACATAGGCCATCGTGCCGATATGTACCGCATTATTAGCAGCTTCGCGGGCCATTTGATTTTCCATCGCATAGCCTACAACCCATTTACGCATCACGACTGGGGTTAAAACAAAACTAACCGTACTAATAATCGAAGTCACTAACGCTACATTACGCGAATATGGCTCTTTAAAGAATTGCGCCAATACGCAGAAGGCTGGAGCAATCATCAATAACAAAATCCACATAATAATCCAGCGACCAGAACTCGAATTCATCATCTGGGCGCTGTTAGTAGCATAGCGATATGAACTCCAAAGCGATCCACCGGATAAGGTATTGAGCAAACTTAAGAAATAAGATCCACGTTGGCCATAAACGCCACCATTATTAGAGAGAATGCCTTGCACAAGTTGGAAACTATCAGTTGATCCTGCAGATGAAAAATCAACTGTGACAACTTGCTTCATATAAGTAGCTAAAAACATGGTAACTGAGCCACCTAATTCTAGTGCTCTTAACATGCTTAATTTTCTTGAAGCTTTCAGATGAAATTCCAGACTTAAAACTCGATCAGGATGGTGACTGTGACCAATAATAAAAATCCCTGCAATAACGATCAAGGCTAAGATAACCAATCCCCACCAGAATTTAATCATGGCGAAAAATAAAGCTAAAACAATAATCGCAACTGAAATATATGGTCGATCAGAGAAAATATTCCAAAAGTTCAATTTAACATGATGGTAATTTTCTCTTGATGCATTTGCGACATTTTGATTAACAATCGGCTGAGGATTGTTAATTTTTCTGCTACGAAATTCTTCGCGTGTAGTTGCTCTTTTCTTAGTATAATTAGTACGCGAACGATCTGCGCCGGCTTGGCCGTGCTCTTTTTTCATGCGATATTCACGTCGCGACATATGTGCCATAAACTGCAACTCCCTTCTCAAAGCACTATAGTAGCACATTATCGTTTTTTTGCTTTAAGTAAGCAGGAAATTTCAGGAAAAATTTAGCTTTGTTTTGTATGTGCTAAAATGAATGTTAATCGCTGTGCTTATTTTTTAGAAAGAGATGACTTTTTGACTAAAACTAAATCGACTAAACTGCCGGCTGGTTGGCATATGGCCTTCTACACTTTATGGCTGGGCTGTTTTATTACCGGAATGGGCTATTCAATGACGATGCCCTTTATCTCATTGTTTATTTCAGATTTAGGAAATTACTCTAAATTACAGGTTAACCTTTATTCAGGTTTGGCTTTTGCGATGACTTTTATTGCCCAGGCAATCGTCTCACCTTACTGGGGCAACTTAGCTGACCGCAAAGGACGGAAACTAATGTGTATGCGGGCTTCAGGCGTGATGGCTTTAACTATTACCCTAACTGGATTTGCACCCAATGCAATTTATATTATTGTAATGCGTTTTATTCAAGGTTCTTTTTCTGGTTATATTAACAACGCCACCGCTTTAATGGCAAGTGAAACGCCGCATGAACGTAGCGGCTGGGTCATGAGTCAAATGATGACTGCCGGAACTGCCGGGAATTTGGTTGGACCGCTATTAGGTGGTGCTCTCTCCAGCTTCTTTGGCAATATGTTTGGTGGCGCCTGGGGGTATCGGATCCCATTCTTCATTACCGGTGTTTTAATGTTCATCGTATTTTTGGGAACAACGTTCCTAGTCCACGAAGACTTTACTCCAATTTCTCGTGAAAAGATGAAGCCAATGGGCGAAATCATGAAAAGCTTGCCTAGCGTAAAATTGATTGTGGTGATGTTTATTACTACCATGTTGGTACAATCATCAACCATGTCAATTGACCCAATTGTTTCATTATACGTAAAATCAATGATGCCTCATGGCGGGGATGTTGCCTTTGTTGCAGGTGTTGTTGCGGCAACGCCTGGTCTTGGAACGCTAATTGCGGCATCGCGAATTGGACACAAGATGGATGAAGTTGGACCGTTACGCGTATTGCGAATCGGCTTAGTTGTTGGTGCCGCATTGTTTGTACCAATGGCTTTGACTAATTCGCCTTGGGTACTAGCAGGACTGCGCTTCTTATTAGGTATTGCTAGTGCAGGGATGTTGCCAGCAGCACAGACGGTATTAACTTTAAACACACCAAGCGAAAGTTTCGGTCGAATCTTTAGTTATAACCAGTCATTTCAAGCAGTTGGTGCCGTGTTAGGATCGTTAATGGGATCGATTATTTCTGGTTTTTCAAATTATGCAACGGTATTCTGGGTAACTGGATTTACGTTACTGATCAACTTTGTGCTTGTTTTGATTTTTGCTTGGGGAATTTCTTATCGGAATAGATAGGTTAAGCATATTCCTAAAGTATGGAATTTAAAAATGCAATAAAAGAGCTGTAAATATCACACAAAAAATATTTACAGCTCTTTATTATTTTCAATTTTTTACGCTACCATCTTTTCATAAATGCGATACATCCGATTATCATAAGCGCACATTGAAATGTCCAACTTATAACCTGAATTTTCTTTCTGCCACTTTTCAATCGCGTCAACTGCGATCTTAGTTGCATCTTCTGCAGGATAGCCATACACACCCGTAGAAATAGCTGAAAAAATTACGCTATGCAATCCCGCTTTCTTTGCCAAAGCCAGTGAATTATAGTAGCAAGAAGCTAGCATATGTGCATCACTAGTCTTGCCAGCATAAACTGGGCCTACTGTATGAATTACATATTTCGCAGGTAAATTATAGCCATGTGTTATCCTTGCTTCACCTGTTGGACAACCATGCAAAGTCATGCATTCCTCAAGTAACCGTGGACCAGCTGCTCTATGAATGGCACCATCAACGCCGCCACCACCAAGTAATGAATTATTAGCCGCATTAACGATCGCGTCGGCTTTCATCTTAGTAATATCGCCTTTAATAATTTTTATGTCTTTCATAATTATGTCCTTAGAAATAACCAACATTTCTTTCCACCACCATTCTAACACCAATAATATTGGTTTGATCCAAAAAAGAATACAAAGCATCCCATTATTTTTATATTACGAACTTGAATTGATTTCTATCTTTAGTATCCTAATATTAAGTTTAGCGTTATAGGAGCAACGAAATGAAAATTTTACGACGCAGTTTATGCATCATTTCGATCATCTTATTTTCTTTTGCTTTAAGCATTCTCATTCCTAGTGTTCAAGCTAGTAAAATAGTTTTAGATGATCTCATCATATTTTTATATTTAATTGGAATCGTAATTCTGGGCATTCTGTTGTTGTCTAACAGATTCGATTACCTATCGTTTAGTCTGAGTATAATTCTGCTGCTCACAACTATCATTGCTTGGATCAGATTCCCAATGATTAGCATTATTTATACTTTTTTTATAGCTTATCTGAGTATATGCTTACTAACAATTTTTATTGCTAAAAGGATTAAGAAATAAGTCACTATGTTTTCTAAGAAAGAACTAAAAATCATCAATAACGCATTAATTATTATCTATTTGCTTTCAGTCGGCCCGACATTTATCTTCGGTTTTACTAAATCAAATGATTTCACAAGTACTTTCTTTTTAATTGCAAATATCATTTTAGTTTGTTTATTCATTGCCGTTGCTATCAGAATTGCTAAAATCAATTTCAGGCTAAAGACACAATATTATCTACTAGGCTTCATCACTCTTATTTCAATAATAGAACTAGCCTACCCTGGACTGACATTAAATGAGCGCATTAGCAATTATTTTGCTATTGGCAATATTATTCTAAGCTTGCTGACTATTAAAATTTCAAAGAAATTAGTTTAAATCATAGGACACAAAATGAAATATCTGAAAACAATAAAATTAATTAGCAATATTTTGATTACTTTACGTCATACTGCTATAAATTATTGAATTCTTATTACTTTAAAACTACATCAGGTATTTTCAATCATTCAATAAAAAATAAGACTAGCACTAAGCCGGTCTTATTTTCTATTAATCAACTATTCTTTGGGTGAGAATTGCCATACTGTTCCATCTTGGCTACGGTATGAGCCATCACTCATCTTTGTAAATATAAAGACAACTTTTTTCGTCCTAATTGTGTAACCGTTTTTTAATTCAGTTGTATCAACTCGGCCCAAATCAGCCTTAACACCTGTTTGGGGTGGATTATTTTTCTTAGTAGAATATGCTTGTAAAATTTCTTTATTAAGTTTAGTCTTCTTTTGCTCAGAGTTGCTACTATTTTTAGCAACTAAAATAGCATGATTCTTTGTAAAATATAAATCAAACCAATTACTCAAGCGATTTTCTGTGTTGTCTACTGTTAATGTTCGATTAACCCAGTTTTTAGGTACCGTTGTTTGATTATTGTAGAAAAACATTCCACCAATAACTGCTACAAGTACTGTAACTACTGCAATTACGGATAACGTCATTTTTTTTTTCATAATACGTTTCCTCTTAAATTCAGCATTAATTATTTGGCACTAAGCCTCTCGAAATAAGTCTTACATTTCCTGAATACATGCTAACCCATCGGTTTCTATTTGTTTTAAAATTGTGATCCATCCAGGTACTGTTTCTATACAAATAGCCACTGTAGGCACCATCATTATAATAAACCTTAGACGGGGTTGTATTAAGTAAATTCATATCATCCCCTTTACCCCAACTACTATATCTATAAACATTAGATACATACTTGTGAAGTGGAGCATTTTTGATCGGTCCATAGACTTTGACTCCCTTAGTTTCTTGAACCGTAGTTTCTGATGCTTGAACACGTTGATTATTTGTAGCCAAGACTGTAGCTGCAGTTACACCTAAAAGTGTAGCAGTTGTCAATAATACTTTTTTCATTTTTATTTCTCCTCGTTTTGTTCTAATTTTAATAATACTTTTTTGCGAGCCGAAGCTGGTGCAGGAATGTTCTTAACATCATAACTGTATAGATACCCTCTATACAGAGTAGTAGCACTTTTTCCTACTTTTTCACGCATAACTTTTGAAAGATATCCTCTATATCCGTTGTATTCAAAGTAATGAGTGGGACCATAATCGTAACTTGAACCTAAAGTGATCCAAATTCTCTTAGGCTTATAGTAATCTGCTCTTAATTCTGAACTTACAGTTGATTGTGTTTCAGTTGATGCATCAACTTTGCTTGAAAATGTAAGTAAAGTTGTACCAACTAATCCTACTAATGACAATGAAACTAGCTTTCTTGAAATTGATTTCATTTTTATACCTCCGTAATTATCAAATGACTTATACTAATTATCTATTCTCTTTTTCTTCCATCCTTTCAACACCTGGCTTGACATTTAATTTAGGTATTTCAAAAGTATCTATACTGCCTAAAATGACAAAAGCCGTTATAATTGTAAGCGTAAGTTTGTTTCTTTTTCTTTTCATCATTGAGGTAATCTTTATGTACGGTAAAAAATTTAAAGAAATCAGAATTAAGCAGAATATATCATTAGAACAAGCAGCAAAAGATGTTGTTTCAATTTCAACTTTATCACGCTGGGAAAATGATAAATTAGACATCAATTTTTCTCAACTAAACCACTTACTCGCAGATATCCATTTAACATTAAGAGAATTTGCTAGATATTGTGAAATTAATCCATCCGATACTTTCTCAATTAAAGCTGCAAAAGCATATAATTCAGATGATATTAATCAGTTGCATGCTCTTGCTCAACAACAATTAGATAAATACTATAGTTCCAGAGATAGATACGATCTATTTTTAACAGCAATTGCTAATAATTATTATTTTGACCTGACTCAAAAAAATATTTTCTCGCAAGAAGATATAAATCGATTAAATTATCTATTCTCTCATGTTGAATATTGGTCAGAATTTTACATAACAGTTTTTGCAAATACCGTTTTTCTGATTAAGCCAGAAGTTCAATATCAAATATGCAATAAAATCTTAAGCCAGCTATATTTACAAGATTTTTCTAGCTGGGATATTTTTATTGATTCTATTGGTTCAATATTAAATTCACTAACTAGTTTGATTATTAGCAATCCTAGCCTAGCCCAAAAGCTGTTAGAAAAAATCAATAAATTACCAATTCCTATTCAATGCAGCTATATGAAAATTAGAAGAAACTTTTTAGATAAATTACTTCATTATCGATTAAATAAAGATAACGAAACTGAAATCTTAAACATTATTTCTTCACTTAAGACTCTTGGCCTACCTCAGATTGCTCACAACTTTTCTACACTTTTTACTCGTATTAAAGACTTGTAATCATCTCCTTCTTATTTTTATGTTTTTATAATACTCTCATATCTATTTCAGCTTCAATACTTTTGCAGATTTGCAAAACGAATTTAAACTCCATACAAAAACGCCTTGCCCGAAAGCAAAGCGTTTTTTAGCATAAGCAATATTTGGATTAACCCTTGTCTGCACCTGCAGTAATTCCGTTAACGTAGAACTTCTGCATGAAGACAAACAAGATAGTAATTGGGATAGCGATGATTACACACCCTGCAACGAATTGAGCAAAGTATGCGGTCGCATTACCCTTAGCTGTGTGGACCATATTGTAAAGTCCATATGCAACCGTGTAAGTCTTAGCATTTCCTGAGGTTGAAAGAATAATGCCTGAGAAAATGAAGTCTGTCCAAGGTGCGATGAAAGCAGTCAAGGCAGTGTAAACGATCATTGGCTTTGAAAGTGGCAAACCAATGTGAAGGAATACTTGCCACTTAGTAGCACCGTCGATTTCGGCAGCTTCGTCAATTGATCTAGGAATAGTATCAAAGAATCCTTTGGCAACGTAGAAGCCCAAACCGGCACCACCTACATAAACTAGGAACAAACCGAAGAGGTTTAACATGTTAAGACCCTTCAAGATGTAGTACAAAGCGATCATTGACATGAAGCCTGGGAACATCCCTAATACTAATGCGATTTGCAAGAATGGCTTTCTAAACTTAAAGCGAAGTCGTGACAGAACATAAGCAACTGAAATAGTTAAGAAAGTTGAAACAATCATTGAAGCAATTGAAACAATCAAAGTATTAATGATCCAGTTACCAAATGGATATTGTGGGTTAGTAAAAATCCCAATATAGTTCTGCAACGTGAATTTTTCCGGCCAGAAGGTCGAAACGAATCCAGTATCATTGAATGAAAAACTTGCTAAGACGATCCAGACAATCGGTAAAATCCAGAGAATTGCTAAAATAGCTAACAAAATATACCGAAAGATTAATGAGAGCCGTCTTTGATTTGAATATGATTTCATGTCTAGCCCTCCTTAAATGCATTAGTACGACGGTATGCAATCAACGAAACGGTTGCACTAATAATAAAGATCAAGATACCCAATACGGCACTGGCGTTATAACGCTGTTCTTGACCGAAGGTCAAGTTATATAACCACGTTACCAACAAGTCGGTCGATCCGGCGCCGTTATACTTACTGTTCATAGGTGCACCACCCGTCAACAAGAAGATAACGTTGAAGTTGTTGATGTTACCAATAAATTGTTGGATAAGTGAAGGTGCCATTACAAATAGAATTTGTGGAAAAGTGATTGAACGGAAAATTTGTGCGGCATTGGCACCGTCAATCTTAGCAGCTTCAATTTGATCTTGTGGCAAGTTTTGAATAATCGCCGTTGAAACCAACATAGAAACTGGAATACCGATCCACATGTTAACAAGGATAACAGTAATTCTCGCAACTAAAGGTGAGGCTTGGTTATCAATAAAGTGAATTGGTGAACTAATCCAATGCAAGTTCATCAAGATGTTGTTCAAAGCACCTTGGTAGTCCAAGAACTGCGCCATCATCAAAAGTGAAACGAATTGTGGTACAGCCCAAATGATAACAAAGATTGTTCTCCAGAAGCCCTTGTGCTTGATTCCCTTTGATTCAATCAAAAGAGCAAGCAAAACGCCAAAGAAGAAAGTCGTAGCAGTAGCTGCCACAGCCCAGATCAAAGTCCAGCCTAAGACCGGGAAGAAAGTACCAGCTAAATCACCACTCAAAACATTTCCAAATGCTTGGAAACCTGTCCATGAGAAGGCAATTGGGTGTTGACGATCATAGTTGGTAAAGGCCATTGAGATCATGAAGATCGTTGGCAAAATCGTAAAGAACAAGATACCTAATAATGGAATAACCATCAAGGTTGCGTGTAACCGAGTATCAAGCAAACTCTTAAGTTCTTCAACGTTAGTTGGAATATGGTCTCCATCACGCTTCAAAACATAATTATGTCTAGTTGAGCGTAAGTTGACAATGTATAGGTAAATGATTGCTACACATAAGATCAAAGCCAACACACCGAATAACAGAATCAAAACTGAGTTTGATGGTTGTTGGGTTACATAAACGCCTTGTGCGGCATCATAAACAACTTTTTTGGTTTTAATAGTACCTAATGTAGCTAATGAATTTAAAGTAGGAATACCACTGAGGCAGAACCAAATAATAAAGATAATTTCTGAAAGTAAGAGTGCAAGACCCTTAATCCATTGTTTGTTAGCCAAGGCGTTACTACCCATTAAGAAGAATGATAACTTGGTAGCAATGTCGCCTTTTGACCAAACCTCGCGATATGTTGCTTTAGGAGCTACATGCTTTTTCTTTAGAAACATAACTTCTCCCCTTCTTAGGCAAAAAGGTTGGACAATTTTTATTTAGCCCAACCCTTGCTTATGCTTTTAGCAAATTATTTCTTTTCAATGTTTTTAGCGAGCTTAGCAAGTTGTGCCTTGTATTGTGATGGCTTAATCTTACCGTCGTAAGTACCACTGATAAGTGGAGCTGAACCGTTCCAGAATGCAGCCATTTGTGGAAGCTTAGGTTGCAATACTGAGTTACCTGGCTTAGCCATTTCAATTACAGCTTCAGCAACTGGGTCGCTCTTAACTGCACTTGAGTTAACAGCAGTCTTAAGTACTGGGATTTGACCAGCTTCTTTATGAGCAATTAATTGAGCCTTCTTGTTAGTGATGTAAGCAGCTAAATCTGAAGCAGCCTTAGCGTTCTTGGTGTTGGCGTTAACTGCGAAGCCTTCAATACCAAGGAATGCTTCCATTTGTACATTCTTACCACCAACATCAATCTTAGGATACTTAGCAACTGCAAAGTTCTTGCCCAAGATCTTCTTAATGTTAGCAGCGTTCCAAGGACCGTCCAAAATAGCTTGAGCGTTGCCCTTCTTCAATTGGTTCAAAGCGTTTGAAGTTTGCATTACGCCCTTGTTCTTCTTTTGAGCTGCGTACCACTTCAAAGCGTTAATACCATTTTGTGAGTTAAATGTTGAACCCTTAAGGTCTTCACCGTTCTTGCCGTACAATGTTGTACCTGCTGAGAACATTACTGGCCACATTACGTAAGCGTTAGTAAAGTCGGTAGCAACTACACCCTTTGAGGTCAAAGTCTTCCAGTCCTTAACGTCATTAGCTGATAACTTAGACTTGTTGTAGTAAATGGTTTGAGCTTGTTGTGCGTATGGGAATGCGTAAACCTTGCCCTTCCAAGTTACACCCTTTGAAGCAACATCGATGTAGTTGTTTTGGATGTCCTTAGTTGCTGATGGTGAAAGTGGATTAATGTAACCAGCTTCAGCCATTTGACCTAATTGGTCGTTAGGAACTTCAAAGACATCGGCAGCCTTTGATGGGTCCTTACCAACGTCAGTCTTGGCATTAGCTGAGCCGTTAGGACTTTGAACAACACGAACCTTGATGTTCTTGTTCTTCTTAGTAAAGTCCTTAGCAATTTGCTCGTAGTAAGGAACTTGTTCAGTATCCACCCAAAGAGTCAAGTTAGCCTTCTTGTTTGAATTACTGCTGCTTGATGATGAATTACTTGAGCCGTTTGAACATGCTGCTAATGATAATGCAGCAAGAACAGCAGTACTACCTAAAGCCATTTTCTTCCAAATTTTCATGACTTTTTCCTCCTAAAAATCAAAACAATAAACAATTCTTAACAACAGTAGCCTTTGCTACATCAGGTTGTAAGCTTAATTAATAATTATCTGTACTGCGTTTTCAGTACTAGATTAGTTAACAATTGCCTTGGTGGAATCCTTGTCAAAGAAGTGAGCCTTGTTAACATCAAAGCCCATCTTAACCTTGTCACCTGGCTTATGGTAATCACGTGAATTTACAATGGCAGTAAATTCAGTACCATCAACTTCTTGGTGAAGTTGAATAGTTGCACCCAGAAGCTCTGAAACAACAACCTTGGATTCAATTACTGAATCTGGCCAAGTTTCCATGAATGCTTCTTCTGAGTGAATGTCTTCCGGACGAATCCCGAAGACAAGGTCTTTATCGTTGTAGCCCTTTTCTTTAAGCAACTTTGCCTTACCTTCAGGGATACCGATATTTAAACCTTTACCATCGGAAATTCGACCGTCCTTGTAGTGAACATTGAAGAAGTTCATTTGTGGAGAACCAATGAATCCGGCAACGAACATGTTAACTGGCTTGTTGTAAACCTCAAGTGGTGAGCCGATTTGTTCAACCTTACCAACAGACATAACAACAACTCTGTCGGCCAAAGTCATGGCTTCAGTCTGGTCGTGGGTAACATAAATAGTTGTGGTACCCAAGTCTTGGTGCAACTTAGCGATTTCGGTACGCATTATCACACGCAACTTAGCATCCAAGTTTGATAGAGGTTCGTCCATTAAGAAGATAGGTGCGGCACGAACGATTGCCCGTCCTAATGCAACACGCTGTCTTTGACCACCGGACAAAGCACCTGGCCTCTTGTCCAAGTATTCTTCCAGACCTAACATCTTAGCTGCTTTCTTCACCTTTTGATCAATTTCATTTTTAGGTGTGTGACGCAACTTCAGACCAAAGGCCATGTTGTCGTAAATAGTCATGTGTGGATACAAGGCGTAGTTCTGGAAAACCATAGCAATGTGTCTGTCCTTTGGAGCAACATCGTTCATTACTTTATGATCGATTTCCAAGGTACCCTTACTGATATCTTCCAAACCAGCAACCATTCTCAAAGTAGTTGACTTACCACAGCCAGATGGACCGACGAAAACGATGAATTCCTTATCCTTGATATGTAAGTCAAAGTCGTTAACAGAATATCTGTCGTTACCTGCATATTTTTTGTAAATATGGTTTAAATCAACCTCAACCATTGTTTCCCCTACTCTCTTTAATTATTTTTCATTAAAAACTTTTTCAATTTCACTCAGTTTCAACTCAGCAGTAGTTGGAACGATGTAATCAGCTTCTTTCAAAAGCTCCTTGTCACCGATTCCTACAGCAAATTGACCTGCGGCCTTGATTGCCTCAACACCAGCCTTGGCATCTTCAAAACTAATTACTTCGTCAGCCTTTAAGCCCGCAATTTCTTGCGCTTTGATGTAAATTTCAGGATCTGGCTTGCCCTTTGAAAGAGTTGCTGGATCAACAATGCCATCGAATTCATCCATAATGCCTAATCTGGTTAAAATCTTAGGTGCATTCTTGGAAGCAGAAGCAATAACCATCTTTAAGTTTTGCTTCTTGGCATCTGCCAATAACTTTGGGATACCTGGCAAGATATCCTTTGGTGTCATGGTTTCAACTTGTTCAACGAACTTCGCATTCTTTTCTGCCGCAAATTTTTCTTTTTCTGCTTCAGTGTACTTATCTTCTTGACCGCCGTATTGCAAGATCAAATTAAGTGAATCCATTCTTGAAATACCGCGTAAGCTGTCAAGTTGAGCATCAGTAAGTGTAATTCCTAACTCTTTAGCCAAATTATTCCAAGCAGTCAGGTGAAACTTAGCTGAATTAGTTAAAACACCATCTAAATCAAACAATAATCCTTTAAGCATTTTGCGTTTCACCTTCTTTAAGAGTAAGCTTTTGACCCTTAACTACTACATCTAAGTCGTCACCTTTAAGCAAGGTAAGTTTAGTTTCGTTATGGTCAACATAAACTTCGATCAAACGACTACGGTAGTTAATCTTGAAACCGTAGTGATCCCACTTGTCTGGTACGAATGGGTTGAACTTCAATTGATCATGGTCATAACGCATTCCTGCAAAGCCTTGAACAATTGCGAGCCATGAACCACTCATTGAAGTGATGTGCAACCCATCAACCGTATCGTTGTTGTAGTTATCAAGGTCAAGCCGAGCAGTTCTTTCATATAATTCAACGGCCTTCTTTTGCTTGCCAAGTTCAGCAGCTAAGATAGAGTGGATACATGGAGAAAGCGAACTTTCATGAACAGTCATTGGTTCGTAGAAGTCGTAGTTTCTTTCCTTTTGTTCCTTAGTGTATTGATCATTCAAGAAGTAGATTCCTTGTAAAACATCGGCTTGCTTAATGAATGGTGAACGAAGGATCTTATCCCATGACCAGTGTTGATTGATTGGACGTTGATCTTCAATTTCGCTTACTGGACGAAGGTTCTTATCAAGGTAGTCATCTTGTTGTAAAAAGATGCCACGTTCCTTATCTTCTGGTAAGTAAATCTTGTCAACGATGTCTTGCCACTTCTTCTTTTCTTCATCAGTAACATTAACTCTTGCTTGAGCTTCCTTAGTTGCTAATGGCAAACGTTCCAAAGTGTACTTGAGTAACCATCTTGCCATGGTGCTAGTGAACCAGTTGTTGTTAACGTTGTTTTCGTATTCGTTCGGACCGGTTACACCATGCATAACGTACTTGTTACGCCACTTGGACCAGTGAACTCTAGCTGCCCAGAATCTTGCTGTCCCAACCAAGACATCCATTCCTTCATCCTTAACGTATGAATCATCGCCAGTGTATGAAGTGTATTGCTTAATCGCAAATGGGATATCAGCGTTACGGTGAATTTCTTCAAAAGTGATTTCCCATTCGTTGTGGCATTCAATTCCGTTGAAGGTAACCATTGGGAACAATGCACCTGGCAAACCTTGTTCTTTAGCGTTATGGTATGCACCTGGCAATTGATCATGACGGTATTGTAAGAGTGCCCGAGTAACACTAGGATCAGTAACACATAAGTACATTGGAACAATGTAAGCTTCGGTATCCCAGTAAGTAGCACCACCGTATTTTTCACCGGTAAAGCCTTTAGGACCAACGTTAAGACGTTCATCTTCACCGTAGTAAGTCATGAATAATTGACAAATGTTAAAGCGAATACCTTGTTGAGCGGCATCATCACCAGCAATGACAACATCTGACTTGTCCCAACGCTTTTGCCATACAGCTTCATGATCTGCTAAGTTTTCTTCAAAACTCTTAGCTTGAAGTTTAGTCATCAATTCAGCTGCCTTAGCATCTTGGTCATCTGGCTTAACGTCACGACTAGTAACAACGATGACATCTTTTTCAAGATCGTAGCTTTCGCCTTCATTTAATTCAACTGAAAGCTTTTCATGAAGTTGTGCTGCTTCGGTTGAAACATCGCCCTTAACGACTTCACCGTTATGACGAAGACTTTGCTTAAGGAGGACTGTAAATTGTGGAACCTTGTATGGGTTAGCCTTAGTTTCAACCTTAATGGTTCTTGCTTCAGCGTTTTCACCTAAAGGCATCCAGAATTTTGCATCGTAGTTACTGTCTTCGTTAACAACAGTTCCATCAAGAGCTGCATCAAAGTCGATCTTAGCCTTACCACTTAAAACGGTAGCCTTAACTTTAATCAAAGCAGCTTCTTTTAAGGTAATATGTAAAAATCTTTCAAATTCGAACTTAACCTTAGTGTCCTTACCTTCGTAAGTGAAACTTCTAGTTAAAAGGCCTTGGTGCATATCAAGTGCTAAGTAGAAATCACTAAACTTAACTTTAGCTAAGTCAAGCTTTTCACCATTGACTGTAATTCCCATGTTGATGAAACTTGGTGAGTTAGGAACCTTACCAAAGTACTTTGGATATCCGTTCTTCCACCAACCAACACGAGTCTTATCAGGGAACCAAACACCAGCAAGGTAAGTACCTTGTAGGCTGTCGCCTGAATAGCCTTCTTCAAAGTTTCCTCTCATACCCATGTAATCGTTGCCGATTGCAGTCATACTTTCTTGCAATCTCTTATCTTTTGGTTCGAAATTATGGGTAACGACCTTCCAAGGATCAATTTCAAAAATTCGTTTCATATATTCTATCTCCCGTAATATTTGAGGTGCTTTCTTGTTTACGCTTTCATTATCCTTTAGTTGAAAGCGGTTTACAATATTAAATCTACTGTTACCGTTATCAGGATTAGTTAATAGAAAAAGAAGATAGATCTTAATCTACCTTCCCTTTTTTGCTTATCAAAAGTAACTTTCAATGAACACTCACTACAAAGCCTTTTGGTGCCAATTGATTATTCTCATAATCTTGACTAAACGTGTCCTCGCATTTGATCTCTACTGGATGATCAGTCGTGTTAAAGTATGCTTTAATGCTTTCATTACCTTCACGATCGACTTCAATTAAACCATTCTCTGTTACGTATAACTTAATTCGACCTTTACCGAAAGTTTCATCATGTTGCAAACGGAATTCAATCAACTGATGAACTCGTTGCCAAACCGGGCCATCTTCTTTAGACCAATCCATCGGCTTACGACAATCTGGATCATTGCCACCAGTCATGCCCATTTCAGTTCCGTAATAAATACATGGACTACCTTTTTGCATAAATTCAAAGGCTAAAGTCTGCAAAGCCAAGTCTTGATCACCATCAGCTACCGTTAGAATTCGAGCAGTATCATGTGAATCAAGCATGTTCATCATCGCTGCATTAGTGGCATCCCTGTACTTCATCAACTGGTCAGTCAAACGACTAGTTAATTCTGGAGCTGATAACTTATGCTTGAAGAAGTGATCTTCAATCTGCAAGGTATATGGATAATTCATTACGCCAGTGAATTCATCGCCGTTAAGCCATGGCCGAGCTGAGTGCCAAACTTCCCCTACTATATAGAAGTCTGACTTGATATCAGTAACGGCCTTGTGGAATTTCTTCCAGAAGTGGTGGTCAACTTCGTTAGCCACATCTAACCGCCAAGCATCAATATCGAAGTATTTTACCCAATAAGTGGCAATTTCTAACAAGAAGTCCTGTACTTCTGGGTTAGCCGTGTTCAACTTCGGCATATGTTTTTCAAAGGCAAAAGTATCGTACTTAGGGCTGCCCTCACCCTTTAGCGGATCGCGGTATGGTTCAACTGGATATTCATTAATGTGGAACCAATTAGCAAAACGAGAACTTGGACCATTTTTAACAACATCTTGCCATTGCATTGATTGGTCTCCCAAATGGTTAAAGACCGCATCAAGCATAACCTTCATTCCACGAGCGTGAGCTTCATTAACTACTTTGGCAAATAAATCTTTATCGCCAAAGGCTGGGTCAACTTGCAGGTAGTCAATCGTATCGTACTTATGGTTTGACGCAGCTTTAAAAATTGGGCAGAAGTAAAGGCCGTTAACGCCGAGCTTCTTCAAATAGTCCAAATGATCAAGTACCCCTTGCAAATCGCCGCCGTAGAAGTCTTCACGACCAGGATGATCTTCCGGATTCCACGGTTTAACTACTTGGGGGTCATTAGACTTGTCACCATTAGCAAAACGTTCTGGGAAAATTTGGTACCAAACAGTATGCTTAACCCATTCTGGTGTTTTAACAATATCGATCTCATGGCAATATGGTACCTTAAAGTAAAAACCATCTTCCATGATTGCACTGGCTACGTCATTGCTAATTGCCCGGTCACCGACAACGACGCTGCTACCGTCATTGCCGATCACTTCAAAGGTATACTTCAAGCGGTGGTATGGTGCTTCAAGCGTCACGCCCCAATGATCTTCATATTGTCCGACACCGATTTTTTCCATTTCACAAGTCTTGGCTTGTTCAAGTGGCAAATAGTTATCGCAGTAGTGGACGATTACTTTTTTAACATCATCCTTAGCACTGTGAAAACGAACGCGGACATGACTTGGATCAACTACAAAACTATCTTCACTTTCAGTTCGGTGTCTTAAAGCTGCTAATTGCATTTTTTAATTCTCCTTTTTCAACACAACGCCTGCATAAGGCATCAAAGTTAATTTTCCATCAGATAATTGTGATTCCCCTGCTTTTAATACTGCGGTCGTATAACCAGCCGGCAGCTGAATGGTCGTCTTCTTATCACTCAATGAGACAGCCACAATCGCACTTTCAGCATCTAGATCGCGTTGGTAAACGTAGCTATTCTTATCTGTTGCGATCATGTAGTAAGTGCCGTTTTGGAACAATAGCTCTTTTTTCAGCTCTAGCATTTCTTTATAAAAAGTAAACATACTAGTAGCATCGTTAATCTCATTAGCAACGCAAGCGTCATCTTGCTTAATTCCGGTTAACCATGGCGTATTTTCGCTAAAGCCATTATTTTCTAAAGCATCCCATGGCATTGGGCCACGAGCTGGCAACTTATGTGTTTCACTAACCATTGCTAAAGCTTCTTTTTTGCTTAAAACCTTTTCAGCATCTTTTAGCCATGGGGCAACGGTCTGATCTTCAAATTGATCAACGCTGGTGAAGCGTAAATTCTTTAACCCTAATTCTTCACCGTAGTAGATCACTGGAATCCCGCGTTGCAAATACATTAACATGGCTAAGCTCTTGGCTTGAATTGGTGTCTTAGCCACCCGCGTTGCTAAGCGCGCCATATCATGATTGTTCCAATACAAGGTCGGCTGCGATACGCCAGCCAAAGTCTGTTGCCAGACAACTTGATTCTGCTTAAAGGCTATCAGATCCAGGGCTTTAGGCTGGTACTGCTTTGAAAAACGCGGATCACAATTGGAATCATCATCAGTAAAGTAACGGAAAGTAATTACGCTATCCATTAGGTGATTGCGCTTAGAAGTGTAATCAACGGCCAAATTTACGCTAGCACTGGCAGCTTCACCTAGCAAAAGCGTATCCGGGTAATCCTGCTTAATTTGTTCGCAGAAAGGTCGCATCCATTCCTGCACTTGCGGCAAGTTAGCGAAAAATGGTTCCGCCACGATTGGCTTATCAACCGAGCCATCTTTAGTCGGATAATTCTGCCGCAAATCTGCCTTACCAATATGGATAAAGGCATCTAAACGTAGGCCATCAATTCCCTTTTTTAGCCAATATTCAGCTACCTCAAGCATGGCGTGACGAACTTCAGGATTCTTCCAGTTTAAATCAGGCATTCGCTTATCAAATAAGTGAAAGTATGATTGACCGGTTCCAGCTGGATCTGGCTCCCAAACGCTGCCACCAAAGAATGACCCCCAATTGTTCGGCCACTTGCCGTCATGACCAGCAAAAATATAGTAGTCACGATATAGGCTGTCAGGATTCTTGATTGCGTCTTGGAACCAAGGATGTTGATCAGATGTGTGATTCAAGACAAAATCCATGATGAGGTGAATTCCTGCCTTGTGCAGATCCTTGATTAAGTTCTCCATATCTTCCATTGTTCCCATGTGTGGATCGATGGCGAAGTAATTTGAAACGTCGTAGCCGTTGTCCACCTGTGGTGAAACAAACACTGGGTTCAGCCAAACGGCGTTTACGCCTAGATTTTTCAAGTAAGGGATGCGCTTACGAATACCGTTAAGGTCACCGAGGCCATCGCCATTGCTATCTTGAAAAGACTTAGGATAAATTTGATATATAATTGCGTGATCATACCAATGTGCCATAATTAATTTCCTCCACGCATAGTGTAACGGATTAAAGAAACCGTTTTCAACACCATATCTATTGTTATCGGTATCAAAAAAGCACAACTCGCTTTTGAGTTGTGCCTTTTCTTCTATTCAATTACTAACTTTTAGTTGTGCTTACGTTTCCGATCAACACCAAAGCCTAAAAGACCTGCAATTGAAGCTAATGCTAAACCAATAATTGATGCTCTGTTTTGTTTTTCACCAGTTTGTGGCAATGTCTTGGCATTCTTGTCGCCTGCGTTAGCAGCATTAGTGCCATGAACGCCAATGTTATTATTGCCTTCACCGTGGACACCAGTGTTATCACCATAACCTTCGCCATGGACACCGTTATTTTCGTTGTAGCCAGGGGTTTGTTCACCCTTAGCATTATTATTGTGGTTATAGCCCTTAGCCTTACGGTGACTTACCTTCTTATGATGAGTTACCTTCTTATCGGTATCATCCTTCTTTTCAGGAGTCTTATCTTCAGGTTTCTTATCATCAGTTGGCTTCTTGTCATCAGGATTTTCTGGCTTCTTACCTGGTTCAGGAGTTGGAGTAGGGTTGCCACCTTGTTGACCACCACCATCTTTGGTATAAGTGATGGTTACTGTCTCATTTGGAGTGTCTGCAGTTACATCCTTTGCAGCAACTGAACTTTGACTTGGAGTATAGCCAGTAAATGTTGGAGCGGTAAATTCAGGCCATTTAGCTTTACCAGTTGGATCAGCAACAAACTTATCATTTTCAACCTTACCTAATTGCCACTTACCATAAGTTGGTTTGACATTTGGATCAGTTGAAATAGTCTTGGTACGGCCGAACCATACGGTTTGATGAGTAGTTTCAGTTTTACCAGTTACTGGGTTTTCAACATTGATTGTTCTAGTTGGACTAGCAAACATGTCACTGTTGTCGCCTGGCTTGTTTGGATTGATTGTTGGATCAGTTGGTTGCAAAGTTTGAGTGTAAGCAACGATTACAGTTGCGTTATCAGTATCTGCGTTAACAGTCTTTGCATCAACCTTAGTTGCATCCTTGCCATCAACAGTTGAGGTGTACTTGTCGATTTGATCAACATCATATTTTTGCCAACTACCTTCAGTAGCACCAGTTGACTTCCAAGTTTTACCATCTTTGGTTGCAACAGTCCAAGGAGTCCAAGCAATGTTACCTTCAGCATCTTCAGTACCAGCATTTTGGCCTTCACCGCCACGAACAAAGTGAACAGTTTGAATAATAGTTTCTGCCTTAGATGAACCTGGCTTGTAAACGTTGATTGTACGAGTTACTTCCTTGTTCATATCCTTGTTAGATGGATCGTAAGGAGCCGGTGTAGTATTACCAGCCTTGAGGTAAGTAATGTAAACAGGTTGACCATTTTCAGGCTGACCATTTTCAAGAGCAGAAGCACTTGAAACTTTAGTAGACTTAGTGCCATCTACGTATGAATCGTAACCACTAATTTGTGGAGCATTTTCTTCAGCAAATTCAGCACTGCCACCTAAAGTAAACTTGTTATCACTGATCTTACCAACTTTCCAGCTGCCTGTGCCAGTTACTTCACCAGTTACTAAGTCTTCAACACCGTTTCTACCGAAATCTACTGATTGGGTATCAATTAATGTTTGTTTTTCACCCGGTTTAGTTTGGTAAATATCACGAGTTACTGTCTTGAACATGTCCTTGTACTTAGGATCAGTTGGATCTACGCCTGGAGTGGTTGGAGTGATGTCCTTAGTACCATGTTCAACAAGAACTTCAATTGCACTTGGAGCAGTAGTGTTAACTGTTTCAGCTGATGGATAAGTGTAACTCTTTGAAATTACCCATTTTTCTGGAACATTACTATCAATTGCATTCTTTTGAGCTTCTGCACTTACAGTTGCTGGAGTAGTTGAAGTAAATTGTCCCTTAATTGCATCCTTAGCTGTAAAAATCACATTACCTTTCGCATCCTTATAAACAATGCTTTGAGTAAAGTTTTCAGGTGTTGGAGTTGCAGCTTCAACATTAATTGTTGCAGGAACATCAAGATAAGTACCATCACTAAAGTTAATTCTTACAGTACCCTTAACGCCATTTGCAATATTCTTAGTTGAAGGCTGGCCATTTTCAGCCCAGGTCATAGTGAATGTCTTGGCAGAATCATTGGCTTGTGCTGAATCAGATGAATTAGTGCCACCCCAGCCATTTTCAAGACTATTAACATTAATCAAAGTCTTAAATTGATCTTGACTTAAGTTAGAAATATTTTGATTTTGCTTGAAAGTTAATGGCTGATTAGTAGTTGAACCATAGAAGTTGAAGTAAGTGTTCATCCAACTGTCTTGAGTAGATAAACCAATGTAGCCGAATAAATCACTGTCATCAAAGCTATAGTTTACACGCCACTTAGAGTTACCTGGTAGGCTTTCACCAGATGAAGTTTGTTCCTTAGAGTTAGGATTTGCTGGATCATAGAGAATATCACCGGTACCATTTGCAATATCCCAATTGCTATTTGGAGTTAAGATACCATTACCCGCTCTGACCCAGCTATACTTAATAACATTTGCATCAAAGCTATCTGACGGATCTTGGGCATTCACATACTTATCACCTTGTAAGTTATAAGTAGTAACTGTCTTGTAGTCACTTGCTGCACTACCCTTACCATCCCAGTCAGTTCTGTAGACAATTTGTTGAATCTTAGCGATATTAGGATCAAGTTCATGACTATCAGTGGTTCTGTGAACTGAAATAGTTGGTGTGATGAAGCTCGTCATACTTTGATTGCCATAGTAGGTATGATGCTCTGGATCATTACCAGTTATCATAACTGGAGCAGTAACCGTTTGTGTATCCTTACCTGGAACACTAACTGTAACTGGAATCTTGTAGAACCCTGGTGTTGCGTCTTGCCCTGGCTTCAAAGTAATCGTACCAGTAGTTGGATCAACTGTTGCCCAATTTGGTGTAGTTTCACCAGCTGTAAACTTAGTGCCTGATGGTGTCTTTTGACCATCTGGAATAACAATATTATCAGTTACTTGTTGGCCCGGCTTGACACTTACAGGATTGTAACTTGGTGTATATGCGGTATTTTCCACAGTTACATTAAGTGGAACGTAGTCAAATGAACCATCACTGTAAGTTACTTTGATCATAGTTGGTTGGGTGCCTGGAACTGAAGTTACAGGCATTGGTGCCCAAACATCATCAGTCTTTAAGTCTGCTGGAAGATCAGTAATTTGGTTCTTTGCAGGATATTTATTCATATCTGCATTGTAAGGAACAGTTAAGTCATTTGCCTTTGGATTATAGTAATCAGCCATTGGACCAACAGTAACTGTTACAGGGATGTACTTGGTATTAGGCTTACCATCAGCAGTCCAAGTTGCAGTAATATTATCTGTTTGCATCCCTGGCTTAGTTGTATCAGGTTTAGTTTCCCAAGTATATTGCACACCTGCTGGAGCAGTTTCACCGTTTGGCAATTCAATTACTGAACCTGCTTCTGGAACACCATCACCTGTTGGGCTATATGGCAAAACTAAGTGTTGAGCATATGGATTATATGTACTGCTAGTTGGGGTTACAGTAACTGGAACTCTAACAACAGTTGATTCACCGTTAGGGTAAGTAATCTTAACTGTGCCAGTTTGCTGACCTGGATTAGTAGTTGTTGGCTTGTCTACCCAAGTATAAGTTACCTTTGGATCAGTTGGCTTAGTACCATCTGGAACTTTACCATTGTTAGTCCAATCAATAACTGTTGATGGATCTGGAACGTCTCCGCCTTGCTTAATTGAAGTTGATTGACCAGTTGGAGAGTTGGTTACGATAACCGTAGTTGGAACTAAGTCAGTGGTGTTATCTGGGTAAGTTACTTTAACAACGCCTGGGTGATTGCCTTGAGTCCAGATGTCTGGTGTAGTTGACCAGCCATATTTAATTTGTGTTGGATCAATAGGATTACCATCAGTATTTACTGGGGCCTTTGGCCAGTCAACAGCAGTATTTGGATCTGGAAGTTCGCCAATAACTGTTGAAACGTCTTTACCTTGAGGGTCATTTTCAGCAGCATCGCCAGCTTTGTCAGGAATATTACCTTTACTGTCTTTAACAATAACGTTCACTGGAACTTCGTCCATTGAGCCATCATCATAAGTTACATTAACAATTGATGGAACAATACCAGCCTTAGAAACATCTGGAGTAGTTGACCAACTGTATTGAGCACTTGTTGGCAAATCACTGGTATTAGAAATACCGTCTTTGGCTGATGGTTCGCTTCCAACAATAGTATTTACATTTTGACCAAGTGGATTATATTCTTCAGCTTGGCTCTTAATATCTAATGGAATATTAGCAAAATCAACAGTACCATCTTGATAAGTTACCTTAGCCCATGCAGAACCATCCGTAACTTTTAACTTTCCAGTTGGGTTAGTTGGAGCAGGTTGATCGCCCATTGCGTCTTTCCAAGCATCTGCATCAGTAGCAGGATTGTACCAAGCAACAGTAGTGCCAGTTAAGGTAGCTGGTTGACCATTTTCATCAACATAACCACTAATACCATTTGCAGCAGTTAAGTCATTCAAGGTTTGGTCGGTATAGCCAGTAATAACTTGGGTTTGTGGTTGATACTTTTGTGCATCAGTTGGCTTAGCAACATCTGCCAAGTTAGTACCCATAGCAACTCGTTGTGGAGTCCACCAATTAAAATTATTTAAGAATTTATTTAAGTATGGCGTTTCATAATCTACACCAGGATTTGGTTGGCCTTGAGTAATTGTACCGTCAGTGTATTGATATTGGTTCAATCCTGCTTGGCTACCACCCATGGTAACAGTACCGTTGGAGTGAAGGAATTTAGCTTCACCAGCCTTATTTGCACCAACAGTTTGACCTTCACCAGCAAAACCACTGATTGAGTTGTTACCCCAGTTGTTTTGAGTTGTGAGGTTGTTAATATACCAGTAATATGATGGGTTATTATAGTTACCTTCATCCCATTGAGCAAGAGGCAATGGATTATTGGCACCATTACTTTGAATGTTTACATGGTTTACTTGGTTTTCAAGACGAAGTAACGTACCAGTTTGCTTTCCTGTCCGTTGGAAGTTTACATATGCTGGATTAGTAATGTTAATAGTATCAGAACTAGTTGCGCTACCATTTCCACTTCCCCACATTGTAATTAAACCGATGTTAGGGGTATTAGTAGTTGCACCGGCGATTGAAGATTGAGCTGAATCTTGAAGATCCAAGGTAGCACCATTTTGTACATTCACAGTAAAGATAGATCCAGTACCATTACCAGAACCAAATGAAATCAATGGTGAGGTAGACTTATTGTCACCAGTACGTTTAATTACTAATGTACCTGCATTATCTAAAACGTTTGAATTAGCATTAGTAACATTAAAGGCAAAACCAACACCTAATGAAATTGGAGCATAGTGATAACCATTGTAATTAGTTACACCGTTAGCACCGGTACCATCATTACTTTGCTTGGTATCAATATTAACAACACCAGTCTTACCAATGTTTAAATTACCAGCCCAAATAGCTATTGAATGACCATCTGCCATATTAGCATTTAAATTACCATCGACTTGAACCGTACCAGTAATAGCACTATTTACAAGCATACCTTTAACATCGGTAGACTTACCATTTAAGGTAACAGTAGCACCTTGTTGTACATCGATTGCTGGAGCTGTATCGTTTTTCTCATCTTCAACCTTAGCACGCAAGATGTTTCCACCAGGATTTTGATCATTGTTGGTTTTCGCACTGCTTACATTAAAGACAGTATTAGTGCCATCCGCAAAAATAATGTGGGAAGCTGAAACAGCACTTGAATAATTAGAAAGTTGGTTACCTTTTACGTTTACTGCTTCACACGTAATATTATTGTTACCTTTGAAAGTTACTGTAGTGTATGGATTATCAGTAACTTGTTGAGCCATAGTAGTGTTATAAAAGGCACCATTTTTAACATCAGCCTTCACATTTTCAAAGGTAACCTTGTTCTTAGCTAAAAGCTTAGTATCAATATCATCTCCGCCCATATAGATTGGACTAAATGCGCCACCAAGAGCGGTCCATGAATTATCATACCCATCGGCATTAATAGCCATGTTCTTAAAGGTAATATCCCATGGATCACTCTCTTTTTGGTTATCAGTATCAAAACTAAGATAATTTGCACCAAAGTTAATGGAGTGACCTTGACCATCAATAATCAAGCCACCGGAGATGTTTTCACCAGTTAAGTTCATCTTACCGCCATTAACAACTGGGTTTGGGCGCTTAATTCCATTGACATTAGTACCTTTATTAGCAACAGTGATATCGCCGGTTAATTTAATAGTACCGGCATTAGCATTATTTAAGGCATTAACCAAGCTTTGCCAGTCTCTTACTTCTTCAGTTTGGGTACCACGTAAGTTTTGTTGAGTAGTTTCTTGTGGCTGAACAGCTGGTTGAGCAGCTAAACTTACCATAGCTTGAGCAACAAGTTCTTTGGCTACTTCATTAGATCCAGCTGTAGTTTGTTCTAAAGTATTTCCCTTAAGATTAATCTCATTGGTTTCAATTGCAGACTTTGAACCATCAACCTTGCCATTATTTTGAGATGGTGTTAAATTCTTGTCGGCTACCCTTTTTGCAGGATCTACTCCTTGAGTTTGATTTTCTGTATTTGTAGCATCTTTTGACTTCTGAGCAACTGGATTTGTATTGGTGGAACTTTCAGATCTAGTTGCTTTTCCCTTTTCCCCTTGTTGATCAGTACCTGACTTTGAATTAGGATTACCTTTTACTTCAGACGTATGATCAGAAGCAGTACTATCTGTCTCAGGCTTATTTACTTCAACGGCCTTATTAGGTTGAACCTCATCAGCCTTAACGCTTTGGCCATTGTTCATTCCAAAAATAGTGAAACCGATTAAAACAGATGCGGCTCCGACTGTAAACTTACGAATGGAGAACCGCTCTTTTTTGGGCTCCATTTTGCGTAAGCGCTCTTGATAATTATTTTTTGATAACATAAAATTACTCCTTCTTAATTCCATCAACATCAGTTACTAATGAATTAATAAAAAATAACGGGTGTTTTAGCCTCACATGTAGTATTGTAGCTATTTATTTTATTAATAAGTAGTACTACTCAATATCTTGCTTATAATTGAGCTAATATATGTACTAGTATACTGAAAGTATTTTTTAATATACTTCTTGCATATAAAGTGTATTTTCTCTTAAAGAGGTATTTTTTTGAATTAACTAACCAAAATAGCGCTATTATCTTTATAATAAATTTATAGTGCTATAGGAAGTGAGCAACGTGGATTTACGTATACTGAACACAACTGACCAAATTAAAGAAAGTTTACTTATCAATATACAGGAAAAGCCATTTCGGCTAATTACTAATAACGATATCATTAATCAAGCTGGGATCAGTCCCCGTACTTTTTACCGTTACTATAAAGACAAAAATGACTTGTTAAATACTATTATTCAAAGTCTTAATGAAGAATTATCTGCTCAATTAAAAACTGCTTGCAGTCATTTAGAAAATGTCGATAATTTAAACAATGTTACTAGCAAGCTGCTGATCGTTGTGTTGCATTATATTTATGCCAATAAAAAATTAATTGCCGCCTTACTTTCTCCCAACGGCGAAATTAGTTTTGGGTACAGCTTAAGAAAAACCATTAGTGCTAACTTAAAAGAAACACTTAGTCAAGGTGCATTCCAGGATTACCTCAAAAGCTCAAAAAATACTTTAATTTTTAATGCTTTTATTGATAGCAAGCTAATATTTATCATCAATTGGCTTAATTACACTGATACAGTCTCAATCCAAGATGCAGAAAAAATTTTACAAAAAGATGCCCTAATTATAGAAAAAGAAGATTAATTTTATGACAGATATTAGAAGTATTGCTACCAAAAATCGGATTAAAATGGGCCTTTTATCTTGTATGAAAGAAAAAGGCTATGACACGATTTTAAACAAAGATATTATCAGCAAAGCTCAGATTAGTCCGCGAACTTATTATCATTACTATTCTGATAAAAATATTATTTTACAAGAAATTGAAGCTGTGCTCCTTAAAGGCATCAAAAAGGCAAATGATCTGGATTACCAATACGTAACTGAAGTCAATGCCCGCCTAACTGATCAAGCAAACGTCGAACTAGCGGAAAAGGAATTCAAGCATATTATTGATTTCTGTACAACCAACAAGGATGTATTAAATATCCTCTTATCTACCAATGGCGACATTAATTTTTTAACCCGGGTTTGGCAACTTGTCAGCATGGAAGTCAAACGAAGAATTGATTTTCTTAACCAAAATAATTTTATTGATGTTGGTACAGATGGTGATATTCCGGTTCAAATTGTGTATAATGTTTACACTGGCGCTGTGCTTGAGACGATTATCACTTGGCTGCAAAATAAAAATAATCTTACGCCTTATCAAGTCCGCAAAATTTTAGGTCGCGTACAAGTTGAATCTCCGGTTGACCTGCTTTTGAGTCTTAAGCGGAAAAAGTAAAGCTATATCAAAAAAGGCACAACTCACACTGAGTTGCGCCTTTTCGTTTGCTTATTTTTTCTTAAAGATCATGTTCCAAATATTCCGCCACTTGCTGCCTTTTTCCTGCAGATCAGCCACCGGCTGCGTTACTTCAATACAACCAAGATATTTTCCCTGATCATTATGCAAACTATAAAAGGCAATATTCACCGGAATACCGTTTTTATGAATCATAATCGACAATTGACCGCGCTTGCCATCATGCATCTGTTGCAAAACAGCTTTAACATGACCCTGACTGTGGCCGGGATGAACTTCAAAGACGGTTTTACCAATATCTTTTTCTGTCCGCTTAAACAAACGATGTTTATTCATCGATGACCAAACAACCACGTCATTTTCATCTAAGACATCCATTTCTTGGGGAATAGTCTCAAAAATAGCATTTAACTGCTCAACGCTTAAACTGCCACCTACTAATTTAATATTATCTGTCATCTACTTTGCTAACCTTACAACCTCACGGGCAATCATCAATTCTTCGTTGGTTGGCACAATCATGGCCTTTACCTTAGAATCTGGCTTAGAAATAAACTTTTCACCATCAGTATCATTGGCCTTATAATCAGGCTCCAAGCCTAAGTAACGCAATGATGACATTACGCCGGCCCGAACGCCTGGATCATGTTCACCAATGCCAGCAGTAAAGACAATACCATCGATACCGTCAAGTTCTGCCGCATATGCACCAACATAACGGACAACGCGGTTAACAAAAATCTTTCTTGCCAGCCGTGCATGCTTATTTTTACTTGCTAACAGATCCCGCATATCAGAGGAAACGCCTGATACACCGAGCATCCCCGACTTGTGGTTTAACATATCCACGGCTTCTTCAATCGTCATGCCGGTCTTTTGCATAATATATTCAAGGGCTGATGGATCAAAGTCGCCGCTACGTGTTCCCATTGCTACCCCAGTCACAGGACTAAAGCCCATTGAAGTATCAAGTGACTTGCCATTTTTAACCGCAGTAACTGAAGCACCAGAACCTAAGTGACAAACAATCAATTTTACTGTATATGGATTCTTGCCCATCATGCGCGCTGCTCTTGGAGCAACATAGCTAACAGAAATGCCGTGAGCACCATACTTACGAATACCATATTTTTCATAATACTTATATGGAATTGGATAAAGATAATTAACTTGATCAAGACTAGTGTGATATGACGTATCAAATACTGCCACTTGTGGCACATCTGGAACAATCTTCATAAAAGCCTTAATCCCCATTGCTTCTGGCACATTATGCAAAGGGGCTAATTCACCTAAATCAAAAATTTGTTGCAGCTTTTGCTTATCAATTAAGACGGAATCTTTAAAGACTTCGCCCCCGTTAACCACTCGATGTCCAACTCCAAATAATTCGTCTAAGTTCTTTAAAACATGAAACTTCTTTAAATCTTCAATTAACAAGCTTACAGCTGCTTCTTGGTCTGGAATTGAAGTATTTTTAATATATTCTTTGCCATCGTTCAACTTTATTTTAAAAACAGCATTGTCCATTCCTACACGATCAGCCATCCCTGAAGCAATAACTTTTTCGTCTGGAAATGAAAAAAGCTTATATTTAAATGATGAACTACCAGAATTTATTGCCAAAACTTTTTTCATAATCGTGACCTCTATTCATATTTTATCTCTCAATAAATTGCCTCTTGTTTCCATTATAGCGCTTTCACCCATAATAGGAAACAATTTTAAAGGCAGTAAAAAAGCACCTCTGAGATATCAGACGTGCCCGTTATTTTTCGATTTATCTAGTTGATTGACGCCGAATCAGCTTAGGTTTAAGCATTACTTCACCTTGAGGTGAACCCGATTGAGCGATTTTTTGCAAGAGCATTTTGGCTAACATTTCACCCATTTCAAAAATTGGTTGTTTAATTGTCGTTAGCTTTGGATTAGAAACTTGGTCCAAAAAGACACCGTCAAAGCCGATCACACCAAAATCTTCCGGAATCCGAGCGCCCTCAGCTTGCAGCTGCCGGACAACGCCTACCGCAATTCGGTCACTAGCACAGACAAAACAAGTATCTTTTTTAAACCCTTTAAAGTGCTCATGAATCACATCTTGGGCGGCATGACTGTGGTTAGAAACCCGATAAATCTGCGGAATTAATTGGTGCTGCTGCAAAGTATTAATATAGCCGGCTTCACGTGAATATTCAAAGGGTTCCTTTAAGTCAATCCCGATAAAAATAATATGCTTATATAACCGATTTAAAGCATACTGCGTCGCTATCTTTTCTGCCAGTTGATTATCAGAATCAACGAAGTCATAGCCCCGGTGATTTTCGCCGAACAAAACAAAGGGCTTACCAAGCTTATCGAATAATTCATAATTCTTATTCCGCGCCCCAGTAATTAAATAGCCATCAGCATGCCCCTTTTCAATTTGATCAGGATCGGTAACTAATTGCATCGCATATTGCTTAGTATTTAAGCCGCGGGCAAAACCAAAAAGCAAGTTCATGTAGTATGGCTCAGTAGTATCAATATCCTCTAAAGTGACGAATTTTACCACATTAGTTCGATTATTAACTAAAGCTTGCGCAATTGAATTTGGATGATAGTTCAATTTTTCCATTGCTTTTTCTACCATCGCCCTTAATTCTGGCGTTACCTGTTCTGGGTGGTTAATCACCCGTGATACCGTCATTTTTGACACATTTGCTTCTTTAGCAACATCTGATAAAGTAGTCATATTATTCCTATTCTAAGTACATCTTTCTGAACCGGTCTAAATCTTTTTGACTAAAGCCAAGTTCTTTTTTAAAAAAGCCATCAAAACTGCCCCAGCCTTGGCGGATAGTCTCAGTAATTCCGCGAATCGCCGGCCCTTCACCCTTGGTGATATTCATTTTAGAAACTAGGCTAGCAATTTCATTATCATCCGGGAATTGCTTGGCTAAGGCAAAGTCATACAATTCATTCGTTAATAAATAATCGCGTGAAATGGTGTCGTCATCAACGCCGAGCGCAGTTAAAATCAGCGCCGAGGTCATCCCGGTACGGTCTTTTCCCGCGCTACAGTGGTAAACTAGCGCATCTTCTTCAGGTAGCTCAATCAATTCCGCAAAAATTTTAGCAAATTCATGTTGACTATGTGAATTAAGCAAAACTTGTTGGTAAATTTGGCCCATCCAATTGTCGCCCATATCCGGAATATGGTGCACAAAGCGATACAGCTTGTTATCGCCCTTATTCTGTTTACGGTCTTCAGAATAGATATGTGCATCAACAAAGCGCACGTTAGGCCACAGCTTATCGGGCGCTGAATTTTGTTCATACCTAGAACGCAAATCAACATCGACGGTAATGCGGCGTTCAGCTAACTTTTCCTGGTCTTCCTTAGACAAGGAGCTAAGTGAATCAGAACGATATATTTTGTTCCACTTTACATGTTGACCCTTGTCATTCTGGTAGCCGCCGATATCTCTGAAATTCAGCGGCCCATCCAAAGCTAATATTCGATCATGCTTCATTTTTTCTCTTGCCTTTTCTCATTAAAATGTTAATACGATACTTTTATTATATCATTATCAATCGTGGGCAAATAACCGAGCAGCACGAATTGCTCTTTGCCAGCCTGAATAAAGTTTTTCACGTTCAACTGTGCTCATTTTCGGTTCAAAGGCTTGGCCGATCGTAAAGGTATGCTTTAATTCATCAATATTTTTCCAATAGCCCACTGCAAGCCCAGCTAAAAAGGCTGCACCCATGCTAGTTGTTTCCAGCGTTTGAGCACGCTCAATTTTAATCCCTAAAATATCAGCCTGGAATTGCATCAAGTAATTGTTGTTGCTAGCACCGCCGTCAACACGCAAGGCAGGAATTTCAATTCCGGCATCTTTTTGCATGGTATCAACCACATCGCGGGTTTGGTAAGCTAACGATTGCAAGGTTGCCTTGATCATATCCTTATCTGTAGTTCCACGTGTAACACCAAAAATTGCGCCCCGCGTTTCTGCATCCCAATATGGCGCACCAAGTCCCGTAAAGGCTGGTACGACATAGACTTCATTTTCTGAAGTCGACTCAAGGGCCACTTGTTCAGAATCAGGTGCATGCTTGATTAATTTCATTGAATCGCGCAGCCACTGAATTGCACTGCCGGCAACGAAAATTGAGCCTTCCAAAGCATAGGTGATTTTACCATTAATACCATAACCAATTGTCGTTAACAAGTTGTTGTTAGAAGTCGTTGGCTTGGCCCCAGTATTCATCACGATGAAGGCCCCGGTACCGTAAGTATTCTTGATCATTCCCGGCTTGAGGGCAAGTTGACCAAATAAAGCAGCCTGCTGGTCTCCGGCCATGCCGGAAATTGGAACTTCGCCGCCAAAGAACATGTAAGAAGCTGTTTCACCATAAACTTCAGAATTTGAACGAACTTCAGGCAACATTTGCTTGGGAATGTTGAGCAACTTCAGAATATCTTCATCCCATTGCAGAGTACGAATGTTAAACAACATCGTTCTAGATGCATTGGTATAGTCGGTTACGTGAACTTGACCATTGGTTAATTTCCAAACTAACCAGCTGTCAATCGTACCGAATAAAAGCTTACCTCGCTCTGCCTTTTCTTGCGCACCAGGGACGTGATCCAAAATCCAACGGATCTTGGTAGCACTAAAGTACGGGTCAATGATCAAGCCAGTCTTTTGCCGGATTTCATCGCTATAGCCCTCTGCTTTTAATTTTTCAGCTAATTTTGTCGTTTGTCGTGATTGCCAAACAATCGCATGATAGATTGGCTTGCCAGTATCTTTATCCCAAACAACGGTCGTTTCACGCTGGTTAGTAATCCCAATGGCAGCAATTTGACTAGGCCAAATACCAGAGCTAATAAAGGCATTGGCAATCGTCGTTTGCACTGCCATCCAGATCTTATTGGCATCATGCTCTACCCAACCAGGTTCAGGAAAATATTGCGGAATTTCTTTTTGAGCTGAAGCAACCTCATGGCCATCATGATCAAATAAAATGGCTCTAGTTGACGTGGTTCCTTCATCAATTGCTAAAATATATTTTTCTGTCATAGCTATTCTCTTTTCTGGAAAGCGCTTTCTTATAATATTACTGTTTTTTAGATGTAGATTCTAGCAGTTATTACTATAGATACGGTATAATTTTTATAATGAAATTTTAAGGAGGCTAATCGATGGAAAAAAATCAAAAAATTGCAGTTACAATCGCAGGTAATGATAGCGACGGCAGTGCAGGCATGCCAGCAGATCTTCATTCATTCTACGCCCGCGGTGTTTATGGCATGGGGCTGATGACAGCCGCTGTTGCTGGCAATACCAAAGGAATTTTTGCCCAACAAATTATGTCACTTGATTTTATTCAAAAGCAATTTGATGTACTAAACGATGATTTCAAGATTAATGCGACTAAGACGGGGATGCTCGCCAACAAAGAAATTATCGACTGTGTTGCCGATAATCTTAAAAAATATGACATGGGTAAAATCGTGCTGGATCCGGTCATCGTTACTAAGCATGGCGCTACCCTGCTTGACGACGATGCTTATCAAACTTTCTTAGACAGATTATTGCCGCTAGCTGATGTGATTACGCCTAACTTTTACGAACAACAAAAACTGACCGGCTTAGAATTAAATAATAAAGAAGAAATTCACGCCGGGGCTAAAAAATTGCAAGCGATGGGCGCTAAAAATGTTCTGATGAAAGGGCGCCACGATTCAGATACGCAAACTACAGTAACCGATATCTTGTTAACTGAAGACGGTGAATTCCACGAATTTACTAAGCCATTCTTTAAAACCGACCGCGTAAACGGCACTGGTGATACTTTATCCGCCGTGATTGCGGCAGAATTAGCCAAGGGCAAGTCAGTGATTGACGCTGTAAAAATTGGTAAGGACTTTACCTATGACGCTATTTCTCACCCAATTGATGTTGGCTCAAAATGGGGCCCAATTAATCATTTGGCTGCACAAGAAGAAAACGAATAACTATAAAAAATACCGAAGCTCAGATTTTGAACTTCGGTATTTTTGTGTCTATTTTATCTTCTTTAGGCCCACTATTTTACCTAAATCTAGAGTACTTGCCTTCGTTAATTGATTATTATTGTACTTATATAATGTACCTTCATCCGAAAGACGTCTTGTGGGTGGTCATTTGACCACTTTTTTTTACGCAAAAAAACAGCAATGAAATCAATCATTGCTGCTAATTTGTTTACTTTTTCTCAATTACAAAATAATATCCTGCTGTCAAAATTTGGGCAATTCCTTCAAGTGCAATCGCCCAATCTGCGCCGAAATGCGCTACGATCAGTCCACCTAAAAATGACCCAATCGGAATCATCGACGATAAAATAGAATCGTTAATTGTTTCTACTCTACCTAAAATATGCGGGCTAAAACTCTCTTGCACCAACACTTCAAAGTTAATATTCATCATCACGATCCATAATTCGGACGTGAAAAACAAAATCAACAATAAAAGCGGCATCCCTTTGGGAACAACTGGTTCAAGGACAATTGCTAAACCTGATAACGTGAGACAAATGACGACTAACCTTTCAATTTTGCTTTTATCAAAAGTTAGTCGCTGTACCAGTACACTGCCAACTAACCCACCTATTGATGAAGCTAATTCTAAGCCACCATAACTAATTGCCGATTTAGTCAAATGTTCAGTCGCAAAATACGGCAAACCCACAGATGAAATGCCGTAAAAAAGATTAGTCACTGCAAAAGGCATGATCAACCGTGCTATCTTACCTTCTTGCTTCAGAGTTTGCCAGCCTTTAAGCAAATCTTGCCCATAATTTTCTGTGAAATATTCATTCGACTTATTTGGAAGTAATAATTTCCTAGGCAATATTAGTCGTGTATAAAAAGCTAGGGCGCTTGCAAAAAATACTGCAGAAATAATTACCGTGGAGTCAAATGACATCCAAGTAATCAATAACGTTGCCGCTGCATTCAAAAACAAATCCAGCGTCTTATAAGTCATTTGGAAAACGCCATTTACTTTAGTTAGCTTCGCTTTTGAAACGATGACTGGCAAAATTTTTTCTTCAGCAGGATAAATCAAAGTTGAGCCAATCGTTGAAATGACGTATATCCCTAGCAAAAGCCAAATCACTAAATCGCGCCACAACTTAACTTGAAACAGCAACGTCGCTATAACGCTGGTCACTATCTGCATTAGAGTTACAAGCGTAAGCATCTTTTTGATATAAACACGATCAATCAGCGGCCCGAAGACGAACGACAACATTTCAATTGATGAGTCTGCAACAAAGATTAACGACAAGATAAGCGGCGAATGAAAGCGTACCTTGAAAAACCACAAAATCGCCATATAGAATAGCGAATCGGCGATATTGGTTAACACTCGTCCTGCTAATAATCGTCTGACATTGAGATCTTCTTTTTCGATTAAGTTAAACATTTTCCCATTCCTTTTCACAACACTATTAATGCCGCTGAAAGCCAGGGAAAATTACTATTCAATTATAGTTAAAACTCCCAGACCTTCAGCTAAAAATCTGGGTTGAGCCTCAAGTAGCGTTTGACGAATGAAAGAAAATAATTCATTCGCAAACTTAAACCTAAAATGTCGCGCATTTTAGTCCTCGCTTTCTATGAAAATTAAGTTAATTGTAGCATGGATAGCGACTTATCAATAATAGTCATTCTATCCTTATATTTTTCGTATTTTCATTCAATTTCAAATCATGACTTATGATAATAACCAAATTAACTTGCGCTATTTCCTGCAATAGTTTTAATAAATCACTTTGTAACTCAGGATAGATATTTGCCAACGGCTCATCTAGTAAAAAACATTGCGCGCCAGTTTTTAAAACAGCAGAATATAACTTTACTAACTGTATTTCACCTGTTGATAGTTCATTTATCTTTCTATCTAAAATCTTTTCAATTCTAAATTGTGGCGAATCAAAAACTTTTGCAAAATACTTGCTTTTATAAACCTGACTTTTATCAGAATATGATCCTAAATAGTCCCTCACTGAACAATTAGGAAGTGGTATATCTTGAAATAAACAACTTATATTTGATTCTCTCAGTTTTCTTTTATTAATTAAATCAGCATCTATACCATTTATGGTTATTTTTCCTTCCTTTTTCGGCGTGTATAGGCCAATTATTGTTCTGAGCAAAGTAGATTTTCCAATTCCATTTCTGCCCCTCACAATATAAAATCCTGGAGTAACAAAATTGGCAGAAAAATTTGAGGTGAATAAGGGTGTTTTTTCATCTAAATAAATATTAAAATCTGTACTTGAATCAAGTTTATTTTAGAAATTATTTTTTTACCATCTTGTTCATTCTTCATGGTTAGTAAATTGTTGATTCTCATCCACGCTACTTTAAACGATTCAAATTTAAATAAGATAGAAAAAATTTCATCAACCTGTCCCAAAAGTTGATTAAAATATTGAAAAATAATTGAAAAGGAACCGATTGTCATCTTGCCGGAAATCACTGATAAACCGCCATTAATAAACAATACTAATTGAAAAATAAGTTGCAAAACAATCTCGCTATTAGACATATTTAAATTGAGAAGAAAATCTCGCTTAGCAACGCCTAAAAGCGTTCTTTTAGTATTGCTCCATCTCTCAGTTTCGATTTTCTCTCTTCGATTACCTTTTATTTCAATATATCTGCTTAACCATTCAGTAAAACCAGAAAAGTATTCATTATAAGCTTCTTTCAATTTTAAACTAACTTCAAAAATCTTAGATCGCAAAAATAAATATATGAGACTATATGCAGGTAACAGGATCGCTATTAACAATAAAAAAACAGACCCAGCCATAAATAAATATGTAAAAATCAAAATTGAAGAAAGGACGATTGAAATAATTTGATTTATTGTTTGGAATAAAAAAGTCAACACTTCAGTAGTATCTTCAGTAATTCTATCTGCTGCTTGAACCGAATTCATCTTTGTAACTGCTAGCGTATCCTTCACATACAGTTCTTTCATTATTACATCATTAACTTCCATGTTTATTTCTCTAAATCTTAAAATCTGAATTTTGTTCATAAAATATGACAACAAAAGTCTGATAAGACTTAAAGTTGTTATTAATACAATACTACGTACAAAAGCAGCCCTATCAGCCTTATATACTAAGGAATTTAACAATATTCCTTCTAAGTAAACATTAAAAGTCAAAATGCCAGTACTGATAATATTCATTCCTAATAGAAGCCAATATTCAATTTTATACTTTTTATCAATTTTGCTAAAAATCGTATGCATAGTGTCACCTAACTCTGACTAGTAGTCTAAAATATTAAAATATAATGAATATAAAATTAGATGAATTTTATATTATTATTTATCCTATGTCAATACTAAATAAATTGATTTGGTTTCACTTTCATGCTGCATTTGATATTATGTAGTCATTAACTACCAAACAACTATCTGTTAACTACAGAAGGAGAAAAATATGACTGAAAAAGCAGCAATCAATGTCCGTGTTAACCAAGAAACTAAGCAAAATGCAGAAAAAGTATTAAATAAACTCGGCATACCGATGTCAGTTGCAATTGACATGTACTTACGACAAATTGCATTGACTAGAGGAATTCCTTTTAATTTGTCTTCAAAGAAAAGAAAAAATAAAAGCGACCACGATACTGCCATGATGGTGGCAGAAGCTACAGCTCAATATGAAATCGTTAAATCCAACTGGGAGGATAAATTAGCTGAACTTACTCCTGATTGGATGAATATGAATAAGATAACTAAAGAAGAACTTGAAGCAAGGTTGGCTAAGCATGCCCAAGAGATGGATAATGGCAACTATATTAGTGCTAAAGAAGCTTTTCAAAAATTAGATAAGGAGTTCAGACTATCAAAATAGTGCCGCAAATCATAATGAAAGAATACGACATTAATTTTTATCCATATGTTTACGATGAACTTGAAGAGATTGGCCTAGAAATTCACAATTATACGTTGTCTGATGAAATCACACGAAATTATCTTAACGAAATCAAAGCAATGATCATGTCCTTAAACTATTTTCCAGAACGCTATAGAATAATTGCACGACATGGCAACAAAGCATTCAGAAAGGTTAATGTAAAAAGTATTCCATTTTCTATTACGTACAAGACGACACTGTTTGGGTCTCAGATGTGCTTCTTTCATCAACAAGTAAAGCAAACACCTACTAATCCTTTGCCCCACTCTAGCTATTAAGCTATACTAGACAGAAGAAATTAAATGAACTAAGGGACAATAAAATGAGCGATAAATTAATTAAAATTGCATACCTCTACGAAGATTTAATGAACACTTATGGCGACTCTGGCGATGTTAAAATCCTAAGTTTCTTGCTAAAACGAGAAGGCTACAACACTCAAGTGGACAATATTTCACTGGGCGATGACTTCAATGCCTTTGACTATGATTTCGTCTTCTTCGGCGGTGGTCAGGACTTTGAACAAACCGTTGTTGCCAAAGACTTGCCACGTCATAAAGAAACACTTGAAAAATATGTTAACGATGATAAGCCAATGCTTTGCATCTGTGGTGGTTACCAATTAATGGGGGACTACTACAAGACAAATTCTGGTGTAACGATTCCTGGTTTGGGCATTTTGCCATTGCATACTGTCTTCAAGAGCGACAAGCGGATGATCGGCGATACCCGTTACATGACCGAATGGGGCGAAGTTAAGGCTTTTGAAAATCACTCCGGTCAAACATACTTCGACAACAAGGACAAGTTGCATCCCTTCGGCGACATGATCGAAGGCTACGGCAACAACCCGCAAGACCACGTCGAAGGCCTGCGCTACCGTAACTTCATCGGTTCATACTCACATGGCCCACTACTTAAAAATACTAATGTTGCTAATGCCATCATGAAAATGATTATCGCTTGGCATCAAGAACGTGTTAGCGAAGCCAAAAAAGTCACAGAATAAAAAATGACCCAGTCGGAATTTCTGACTGGGCTTTTTCATTATCAAATTAATTTAAAACACGTTTAGCAGCTGAGGGATAAAAGTAGGCACTGATAGCCTGCTTTCTCACCCCTTGACTAGGAGTTGCAGCATGCACATATTGTCCATTACCAACATAAATACCAACGTGGTAAGGAGCTGAAGCTGAGCCCCAGAATAATAAGTCGCCTTTTTTAAGATGGCTTAACGAAACCTTTTTACCCTTAGTAACTTGACCATAAGTAGTTCTTGGTAATGTCTTTTTAGCGGCTTTTTTATAAACGTATTGAGCTAAGCCAGAGCAGTCAAAGGCTGAAGGACCGGTAGCACCGTAAACGTAACTTTTGCCAACTTGTTTTTTAGCAAGTTGGACTACTGCGTTACGTTTTTCTGTTTTGCTTTGACTAGCTGCTTGGACAGTTTGTATTTGAAGTGGAACATTAATGAATGAAATTCCTGTAAAAAATACTGACAAAACTGTGGCAAACTTAACTAAACTACGTTTAAAACTCAATTTATTTCTCCTTAACACTTCTTATCTTTCAACGTTTTCTATATTACCGGAGAAATATTACAGCTTTGTTTTAAAATAAATACTATGTAATTAAGCAATGTAACAAAATCGGCTACTTTTTGTAATTTTGATAAGCAAATGCTTAACATTTTATTCGAATTTTACTTAACTTGAAAAACGCCATAATTTTCTATATGCTTATTACATTAATTTAGGAGTTTTTTATTATGGATAAGATAGATAGTTATGTACGACATTTTTTAATATTAATTGCGCTAATTTTAGGACTTTCACTCGTTTCAGAACTGCGCGAAATAATTGCCTATGATTCCTCCACTATTGGTATCATCTTTTTAACTATCGCTATTATCTGTACCTTTGCTTCAGGAATTACGCTACAATTTCACAAGCTTAACTGGATTACGATCAGTCTAATTTTGATACTTTCTGCAATCGTAATTCTGTTTTGGTTCAAGACCTATACTTTTGGTCTGATTGTCAGCATTTTTCTGATTTACAATATTATTGTATTTATAGTTTGTTTACTAGATTTAATAGTTAAACAACAAAACGGAGCCAACTAAAGCTCCGTTTTTTGCTTGATTTTATTTTTCTTCTGTTTCGGCGTTAGATTCAAAGCCATCGCTGCTACAACAACTAACACTGATCCGACCCAATCCATTGGCATCATTACCAAACCAAAAACCAAAACAGAGCCGATCGTCGCCGAAAATGGCTCAAAGGCATCCAATAAACTGGCCGTTGATGGCACCACATAACGCAAGGCGTTCGCCATAATTTGGAATGGAATAATCGTCCCAATGACAATTACTGCAGTAGTATATAGCCAAACTGATGGCTTATTGGGAATTGCTTGAAACTGCGGATGAATAATCACCAAACTGATTCCCGCAAACAGCATCCCCCAGCCAGTCACCACCATGCTCGACACTCTTTTAACAATATTAACCGGGATTAAGGTATAACTTGCTTCACCAACTGCTGATAAAAGCCCCCAGAACAAGGCAATCGGCGTAATTGCTAAATGATCAAATTGTCCGTGCGTCGACAGTAAAAACACACCTAAAAAGGCACATAACGCCGCAATAATATCTAGGCGCCGCATTACTTGTTTATGCGTCAATGCTAAATAGCCTAAGACGAAAAATGGCCCAATAAATTGCAAAATTGTCGCAATTGAAGCGTTAGCTACTTGAATACACATAAAGTAAAACAATTGTACTGGTAACAAGCCAAAAATACCGTACGCAAAAATGACCAATGCATCATGCTTATTCTTCAGCGTCCCTAACGGTTTTTGCTTTAAAGCTCCTGCTAGTAGCAACAATACCAGTCCTGAAACAATCAAGCGAATTTGCGTTAACCACATTGGCGTAATTTTTGGACTAATATTGAACAAACCCTTAGCAAACAAACCTGAAATACCCCACATCACTGCGGCAAGTGCTGCCAAAAGTGTCCATAGTCTTCGTGTTTTAGGTGCGACCATCTCTGTCCCTCGTTTCTTTCTCGTTCATTTAATAATTAAACCATAAAAATAAGGATACCTGTTAGGGCATCCTTAACTTTACTGATGAGCTTTTTTAGTTTTCTTTTTCTTCGGTGAAATATTCAAGGCCATTGCTGCTACAACAACTAAAATTGAACCGATCCAGTCCATTGGCGTCATTACTAAGCCAAAGCAAATAACTGAGCCAACTGTAGCTGAAAATGGCTCAAAAGCATCAAGTAAGCTAGCAGTTGAAGCCTTAATAAACCTAAGTGAATTCGTCATTAATTGGAACGGAATCAATGTACCGATTATAATCACTGCCGCTACATCAAGCCAAACATGTGGCGTATTAGGAATATGCGGCATTTGCGGATGAACAATCATCAAACAAATCCCAGCAGATAGTAGTCCCCAACCAGTAACGACTAAGCTAGAAACTCGCTTTAACACGCCGATTGGAATTAAGGTATTAGTCGCAACACCAACAGCTGATAGCAACCCCCAGAATAAAACACTAGGTGTCAAAGCAAAGTGATTAAAACGGCCGTGTGTTGCCAGCAAAACGACACCAATAAAGGCACAGATAGCAGCAAGCACATCAATGCGGCGCATTACTTGCTTATGCGTAAAGGCTAGATAAGCCATGACAAAAAAAGGACCTACAAATTGTAAAATCGTTGCAATCGAAGCATTAGCCTGTTGCACTACAATAAAATAAAACAGCTGAACTGGTAATAAACCAAAAATGCCGTATGCAATAATGACCCAGGCATCGTGCTTATTTTTCATTGTTGCAATCGGTTTTTGCTTCAAAAAACCAGCCACAATTAATAAAATAATGCCGGAAGTTACCATTCTAATCTGTGATAACCACATCGGTGTAATATCTGAACTAATATTAAACAAACTCTTGGCAAATAAGCCAGAAATTCCCCACATGACACAGGCTAAACCTGCTAGAAAGGCCCAAAGGCGCCTCTGTTTTTGTGTAACCATTCTCTATAATCCCCAATTTTTCTAAAACTAACATCCTCTATCATAGCAAAAACGGGCTAGTTTGAACTAGTCCGTTAATTTTTTATTCATTCTTTTTCTTAATTGGGTTTCGACTGGGCATTAATTGCATGAAAGTAGCCACAATAATCAAAAAGCCACCAAACATATCCATTGGGCCAAAATCTGCATGAAGTAGTGATACCGACAAGATCGTTGCAATCAGTGGTTCAAATGCACCTAGCATCCCCACCGTACTTGGCTCAATATACTGGACACTTGATAAATACATCGTATAAGCCAATAATGTACCACCAATGATAATGTAGGCAATCACCCATACATCAACCGGCGCTAATTTAGGCATCGGTTGCGTGAAATAAATTGGCAAAAAGGCAATTCCTGCAACTAACATTGCTGCACCGATTACCGGAATTGGACCATACTTTTTAAATAATTCCCCAGGCAATACTGTATTAATTGCTTCAGAAAAAGCAGCAATCAGGCCCCAGAAGCAAGCTAGTGGGGACAGGGCTAGCTGATCAAACTTGCCGCCCGTTGCTAAAATGAAGGTTCCGCCAACTGCTACTACAATTGAAATGGTATCTATCCGGCGCGGCCACATTTTGCTTCTAAGTGAGGAATAAATAATAATGAAAACTGGTGCTAAAAATTGGATTACCGTCGCTGTCGGAGCGTTGCTGTACTTGACCGCCACAAAGTAGGACAATTGCGAACTGCCCATTCCCAAGAAGGCAAAGACAATTAACATCATAATTGCTTTTTTATCATGCAGCATTGCCTTTACTTGAGCAAGATACCTCCAACAGGCATAGATCATTAATAATGCACCTGAAAAAAGCAATCGCAATCCGACCAGCCACGCTGTATTAACATTCGTGCTTGAAAATAAAAATTCAACTGCTGTGCCAGAAGCACCCCAAAAACAAGCACCGACAATAGCTAACGTTAATCCCTGATAGCGCCGATTCACATTTACACTTCCCTTTAAATTAATGTTTTTCATTTTAACATGGGTCAAAGGGAAAGTTCAATGCTGCTAAAGCTGATTTAATCTAAATAATACATAGCCTGAAAAGCTGATCACTAAACCAATTACATAAAGCCACCAAAATTCTGGGTGAAAAGCCAGCAAAACGATTGAAAGAAAAAGTGATGCCAAACTAGAATCACGTTCTAGTCGCTTTTTACCAAAAAGCAGGCCACACATAATCCCAAACATAGTCAAAACATACAGTGAATCAGCCAGCATTGTTGTAAACTTATGCAGTAGATCAGTTTGAATATTGGCAGCACGCTGATAAGCTGCTTGAAGCTAGGTTTTCGTCTTCAAGTATTTATTGCTTTTTACAGCTTGCTCCTTGCCGTTGGCTTCACGTTTTCTGGCTAATAATCTTTGATAATGCTTGATCTTCTCATAAGTGCGTTTCAATTCCTTAGGCAAAATTTGCTTATTGCCACCCATGTAGTTAAAGTGCCCTACGTTAAGGTCAACTCCTGTTACTTTGCCAGTATTGGCTTTTGAAATGAGCTCAGTTTTAGGTATTTTATAAGGAACAGATACAAAGTAGCGACCATTTTCACGATAAATACTCATTACGCCAGCAGGATAGTCCATTGGCTTTTACGATAAGCAAATGGCTTGCCAATCCTGCTTTAAGCCTTGGGGCTTTTCTAAAACGAGCTTGCCGTTAACCACTTTAGCCTGATCGCTCTTAAAGCCTTGACGCATTTCACGTTTGGATTTAAAGCGTGGCTTACCCCCAATCAGGCTGTGCCTTGTCAAAAAAATTCTGCCATGCTTTGCCTAAGTCTTGCACTGCTAGTTGGAGCAAGTGTGCCGAATAGCTAAATTGCCAGTCTGCTTTTTCTTCAACCATTCGATCACGCACTAAACGCCAATTTGGACTAGGATTCAAGTGAAAGTCTCGTTTCACAGTCGTGATTTTATGAGTTTTTTTGTTTTCTTTAGGCATAAAAATAGTATAACGGATTCGGTCATAAATGGAATGAGCTAAATATAAATCATTCCACAAAGCCAAGGCTTGATTCCAACAATATCTGCGATAGTCACAGTTGCGATCTAAGACTGCTTTCATTGCTTTACTGGGAAATAGCTCATAAATACGTGTTTTGACAAAATAGCTTGGCATGGTTTCACCTCCATTTTCGAGCCTGCGCTCGGAATCGCGGTTCACTTCGCCCCGTAAAAAACTTGGTGCATTTTTCTTCTAAACAAAAAAAGACGGTCATAAGACCGCCCACGCTTTGAGCTACGGCTAATAGCTCTGTACACGCCTTGTGTACTTCTCTTTATGCTACATTAATTATATCATGATAAAATTAAAATGCACGCATTTTGAGGGTGGCTCCCTACTCGCGTGTGGAAGGAGGTAATACTCCCCGTGAAGTGGTACTTCATCTTTATGCTTGTGATTGTACCTATCGATCGAGACAGCATCAAATGCTTGAGGAAGTCTATTAAAAAGCTCCTAAAAGCAATGATTGCTAAGTTCTGAGATAGTACATCATAAATTACCAGAAGGTCGTCCCTCGGGGCGGCTTTTTTTGTTTCAAGATATAGCCCTACACAATAGGCGATGTCTTGAAACAAAAAATCTATTCTAAAAAAACAAAGCCATATAATTAATCTTATATTTTTTTCTCTTTATTTAGATTTCTTTAAACCAATTTATCATGGTTATAGACTTCATATTTTTATTAGAGTGTTGATAAAAATACCGCTTTCCCTTATAAGTAACGATCCAATTCCATTTACCTACACCACCACTAACATGAATATGGGCATCCTTTTTGAGTGTTCTAGTCTTTCTTCCTGCATAATACGTATGAACTAAAATTTTTTTGGTAGTTTTTGCGTTTCCCATATATCCTAACTTTTTAGTTTGCGCTTGAGTTAACCCGTTAGAAGCAAATACAGTAGTAGCGCATGTAAAAGTAGAACCTAACGTTAAAATTGCTATTATGATTAATATCTTTTTTAGTTCGTAAAATTGTAAATCTCACGAACTAAAACCTTTTTCCAAATCGATTATCAGGTAAATCTATAAAGTATTTATGCCCACCTAGATCATTTTCGACCCTATCATGAATTTCTATTAAAATATAATATGTTATCACGTACATGATGCCAATAATTGCAAAATATATAAAATAAGCTATTATACTAAAACACAATAAAAGTAGATATACACTGGATGAAACTGCAGTACCTATTACAACCAAAATATAAAATTTCTTCCAACTATCAAATGCAATATGCAATATTACTTGAAAGTTTTCAATTAAACGACTTACGAAGTAAATTTCACTAATAAAGCAGAGCCCAACACAAAAACTAATAAAATCTTGTCTCTTTAACAATATTAAAATAATTGTATTAAGTACAGCTATCACTATACTTACTATCATAACTAAACGATTAATACCCATTCTTTTATTTGCTATCAGCCTTTGAGAATCAAATGATATTCTCTCAATCAACCAATTATACTCATCAATTATGTAATAAAAATTTGCTATAAATCCCAAATTAATTATAAATGCTAATAATCCATACATAATCAGCGAAAAGATCAAATACAACATACCCAACATTCCTATCCAAGGAAGAATGGCAGAAATTCGTCTTGATCGAATAAATTTTTTAGTTTTATTCACCCAGTTCACCTCCTTATATAGAAATGGACATAATTAAATTAAAATTATGTCCATTTCTATTATTAATTTTGCACATTATGTTGACCACAATCACCACCAGGAAGTGTATGAATGAAACGATTTATTTCATAAGATTACCTCCTAAAATTTTTATTAAAATTATTATAATTTATTTTTAATAAAAATTAACACTAAATTAATATTTTTATTATTTTTAGTCAAATTTTCTCGTAATCCTTTGGAGACTGTAAAATAGTTTGTGTAAGGATGAATGATTCCTTAAATTTATTTCTTTAAACATTAGAAAAAGGAGTTCC
>NZ_CANBCQ010000007.1 GCF_947367125.1 uncultured Lactobacillus sp. | reverse complement strand
AAAAGAAACAAACAGCCTTTTAATGGTTGCTTGATTCTATTCATTTACTCATTATCAACAGGATTTGACAAAGAGCCAGTAAAAAACTTACCCACAATACATGTGAATAAGTTTTCTTTTACCATATATGCAGTAAACGTGTTGGATCTAACTTGCTTAAATTAAATTGATGCACATGCTGCTTCGGATTTTCAGGAAATTCCTTTACAAAGTCAGCTACATTATAAAGCCCTGTTGAATATGTCCAAACGCCCTTTACTTTTCTAATTGGATCCAGCATTTCATTTCTAATTGGATATGCTGAGATTAAAAAATGTTTATGGTGAAACTTAAAAACAAAATACGGTAATTTAAATTGCTTTACTACTTCATCCTCAGTTTTCGCAATTGAAACTACATTTCTGTAAGTACCATATTTTTCAGTAAATTTTTCATTAAATGAAAAGTAAAAGTTTGAGATATGCACATGGGGAAAATCTTCCTCATCTACCTTGTCCGGAACTGCAATCACATGTGCATAATGATCCAAATTACTTTCCCTTTGTGATAAAGCATGATCTATCTGATTAGGAATAATCTTATGTGCCCAATATGGTACTTCTGGATGTGCTTCATAAGAGCGATACATTTGCTTAACTACTTCTGGTTTAACCCAGTCATAGTGCATTCTGGTTTGATTACGCTTTAACAAATTCTCAAGCGTATTGTGCTGCATCAGATCAACTACAAAACATTCATAGTGATATTTATCAACCCATGGTTTGAAATGTTCAATTGCACTAGGAACAATATGCGTCCCATCAACAATCACAGTTTCCCCATGTTCCATCTTGTGTTCTACAATGTGATCCACCATTTGCTCAGTACGCACCGTTACGTGCCGCGGAATGACTTGGTGTAAAACATCCGCATCCTCTTGATAATAAACTGTCAAATCCGCCAATAGTAGCCTAATTTGATCACGACTGATCGCATAAGGGTTTAAGTGATGGCGAGCAATAAAAGAAGATTTACCGGAGCCAGGTGCACCTCGTAATAAAAATAATTTACGCATGCCTAATACTCCAAACTAAATATACTAGAAATCATATTAGATTTTACCATAGATATGTGTAAAACCTCATTTAGAGCATTAAAAAAATGCACTAAGGTGCATTTTTAACATTATTTACGTAAAATTTGTTTGTTAATAATCTTTAAGTGCTCATCCATAGTATAAACGATCGGTTCCGCATTAGGAACTTCCAGTTTTACGATGTCATGATCATTAATCTGCTCTAACTTTTTTATCAAAGCACGCAAACTTGAACCGTGCGCCACAATCAGTTGATCTTCTCCATTTAATAAACGCGAAGCAATCTGATCATAATAATATGGCATCAGTCTTTTTTGCGTTTGATGCAAACTTTCTGCTCGTGGCATTAAATGCTGATCACAATGCTGATAGCGACGATCAATCATTGGCGATCCTTGCTTAGGTGGAATTGAATCAAAACCACGCCGCCACAATAAAACTTGCTCTACGCCAAAGACTTTACGTGAAATATCCTTGTTAAGGCCTCTTAAAGCGCCATAGTGGCGTTCATTTAGCCGCCAGGTCTTAGTCATCGGCAGCCACAATAAATTGCAGACATCAGCTACTATATTTGCTGTAACGATTGCTCGCGACAAAACTGAAGTATGGATATGCGTTGGCGCAAAATCAGGAATCGTATTAATTAATTCACCAGCCTGTTTTGCCTGTTTTTCACCCTTTTCAGTTAATGGAACATCGTTCCAGCCAGTATAAACATTGGCAGCATTGGCCACGCTTTCGCCATGTCGAACTAATACTAATTTAGCCATTTTAAGATTCCTTACCTCATTAATACCCTAATGATCATTACAATTCCTGCAATTGTGAAAATAATTCCCAGGATCATAAAAGCCTTAATCCCGCCTTTATTAGTCGGTTGCTTGCGTCTATTAAAAGCATAAGCTAGATCATAAATTCCCATAATTAACACAATAATTGCTGTAAAAATATTAACGTTAAACATACTTCCACCTAATTTTCGTTGACACCATGACCAGGAACAATCATCTTATCTTTGCGGCCACGCTCACATTCTGCCTGTAAAGTAATGTGATTGATGCCTAATTTTTTTTGTAATTCTTGACCAATATCCTGATACAATTGCTCTAGTTCATCAGCTCTTAAGCCCGGAGCCACATTGATATGAGCATCCATCATAATAAAGTCGTCACTATAGCGCCAAACATGAACATGGTGAATATTTTGCACGACTGGGAAAGACAGCACTATTTTATTTACCTTATCCAAATCAATATCTGGATTAGATTCCATTAAGACATTGGCAGCCTTCATCGTAATTTCATAAGCTTCATGCAAAACAAAAACTGAAACTAAGATAGTTAAAACTGGATCAAGCCAAGTTACATTCCAGAAATAAATAAAGATAGCCCCAATTACAACAGCTACACTAGATAAGGCATCACTGAGCATATGAATAAAAGTTGAACGAACATTTAAGTTAGCCTTTGAATCACTGTGCATCGCAAACATTGAAATAATATTAGCCACTAACCCAATAATTGAAACGACCAGCATAATGCCGCCGTGAATATGCTCCGGTTGCCAAAAACGCTGGATCGCTTCTACAAATAAAACTACACTGATTACAATTAAAATGACGCCATTAGTAAAAGCTGCCAAAGTCTCGGCCCTTTCATAGCCAAAAGTTTTACGCTGATTACGGCTTCTACGACTGATTAAATGAGCCACAAAAGATAAAATAATTGCACCGACATCGCTTAAATTATGAACTGCATCAGAAAGCAATGCTAAGGATCCTGAAAAAATACCACCTAAAAATTCGGCAATAGTAATAATGACATTAAGCAGTGTCACAAAGACATAGCGCTTAGTTGTATGGTCTTTATTCATTGAACATTTTCCTTTCGTTATCAGTGTACCAAAAAAGGCCCTACTTAGGCAGTAGGACTTTTATAACTCTTCAGCATTTACATTGTAATCAACGATTTCAAATGAACCATCATCGTGCAAAATACCACGGGTGACGCTTCCATTATCCGGAAAAATGATATCATTTTCACCATTGTTTTTATTCCAATACTTGATCGATAAGGTTTTAATAAAATCGCCATGACTTACCAGCAAAACTCTTTGTTCATTCTTAGTTAAATCATGCAAGACATCAATTGCCCGCACCATCCGCTGGTCTAATTCATCTTGATTCTCGGCTAAATGACGTGGATCTGCTTTCTTAGTAGCTGCGCGAAATTTACGCAAACCTACTTGATTAATAATTTTAGTTACATCATCTATATGACCAATACCAGCAGCTAAAGCTACTTGTTCCCAAGTTTGGTTAATATCGTCACCTTCGAAAGTTCCAAAGAAAACTTCACGAAATTCTGGCAATTTTTTGATTTTCCCAATATCGGAAACCACATTAGCATCCTTCATTAAGTGGACGGTGTCAATTGCTCTTTTCAAGTCTGATGAATACATATTATCAAAGTGAACTTGACTTAAAGCTTTAGCAGTTCTCTTTAAATCGTTAATCCCCTTAACGGTTAGCGGTGAATCGCACCAGCCCTGCACCTTGTTCAACTTGTTAAACATTGTCTCACCGTGGCGAACCAAATATACTTCTGTTGCCATCAACATTAACCCCCTTTTTCATTGATTAATATTGTACCAAACTTAGCGCAGGTATGCTGTATAAAAGAAGTAGCCAGCTTGAATAAAGGCCAAAGTTGCAATAAAAATTCGCACCGGCTTTTCTGGTACTCGTCTTAAAATCGCTGGCCCAATATAGCCACCGATAAACATCCCGATTGCCAAAGGAATTGCCTGCAACCAATAAATATGCGAAGTGAACATAAAGATAATTAAAGCTACTAAGTTAGCAAAACCGCAAATTACATTTTTAATTGCATTAATCACAATAAATTTATCATTCGTAATATAGGTTAAAAGCACTAACACAATAACCCCACCAGCTGCACCAAAGTAGCCAGTATACATTCCCATAATTAAAAGAGCGATAAAATAGATTATCTTTAGCCAAGTTGGCTGCTCTTGAGTATTTAAACTGTGGCGCTTACCTGAAACGATAATCATTATTCCTGAAAACGCAATAAAAAATGGGACTGCTTTTTCAAAAATCTTCGGAGGAAAAGATAATAGCAAAATACAGCCTAAAATAGAGCCAACTACAGTAAAAATAGTATAAAACCAAACTTGCTTCCAATGTCCTTTTAATTCTTTAGTTGAAGAAACAGTAGAGCCAATGCTAGTCCAAATTAAGGCTGCATCATTAGTCACATTGGCAAAAACAGGTGGGATTCCCACTGCTAGCAAAACTGGATATGAAGCAAGCGAAGCCATCGAAGCAACCGAAGATAACAGTCCCCCAGCTACTCCACCAAGTAATAAGAAAATAATCGTCCAAATCGTCATTTTTGTGATTCCTTTTCTAAAATTATCTTGTTTATTATAATCTTAATAGGTACTAACATAAAGGAAGTTTATTTATGGTAACATTTGAAACATTAATTTTTATTCCAGAAGGCAGTTTGTTAAATGAAAAATTAGCCGAAAAAACTGCTTTAAGGCAAACTTTAAAACATTACGGCCTAGATTGGGGACCGGCTGAACGCTTGCGCTACACTAGTCTAGCTAAAGAATTCAAAACTTTATCCTCTGATGAGCAAATCAACTTATCTTTGACCACTTTTTTAAAAGAAGATCTAGCTCAAACACGCGCCATTTTTGATGACACAATGAAAGATCAAACTAGGTTAGTCAAGGGCGCTATTGATTTTATCGATGAAGTCAGCGGTAATTTGCATTTAATCTTACTGGCTAAAGAAAAGCGCAGTCAAATTGAACCACGTTTAGCTCCAACCGAATTGCTATCTTCCTTTGATCGCGCATATTTTGCTGACGACTTTAAAGAGAAATTGCCAAGTAAGAATATTTTCTTCAAAATCTTAAATGATAATCCTGATTTAGATCCCGATACCGTTTTAGTAATTGGAACTAACTTAGACGAGGAAATTCAAGGCGCGGAAAACGCCAATTTAAAGTCGCTTTGGCTTGCACCTAAAAAGGATAAAATTCCTATCGCACCACATCCTACTCTTCATTTAAGCAAATTAGCAGATCTTTCATTTTACTTAGACCTGATTTAAGGTAGATAATAAAACTAGTTACAGAAAGGATGGTTTTATGACAAAAGTTGCTGTTGTCTTTGCAGATGGCTGCGAAGAAGTTGAAGGATTGAGCGTAGTTGACGTTTTACGTCGCCTTAATGTGGAATGTGATATGGTTGGTCTCACTAGTAAAGATGTTGATGGGGATCACCACATTAAATTAACTTGTGATAAAGTTGTGGATAATTCATTGCTTGACTATGATTTAGTTGCCTTCCCTGGTGGAATGACTGGTTCAGCTAACTTACGTGATAACGAAAAATTGCGTGACTTGATGGTTAAACGCCATGAATTTGGTAAATGGGATGCCGCAATGTGTGCTGCTCCTCGCGCCTTAGCTCGCTACAGCGTTTTAAAAGACGCAGACTTTACCTGTTATCCAGGAATTGAAGAAGAATGCTTGAAGGACGATCCAAGTGCTCACTTCAGTGAAAGAATTACCGTTATTGATAATGAACACAAGATCTTAACTAGCCGTGGTCCTGCTACTGCTTGGGCATTTGCTTATGCTATTGCTGAAGTTTTGGGAGTTGATACTAAGCAATTAAAGCATGGTATGCTTTATGACTACTTAGCTGATAATATTCAAGACAGTTTATAATTTTTAACTAACCAACGAAAAAACGATCAAGATTTTTAGGCTTGATCGTTTTTGATTATTTACTTTTCGTTCAATTTTTGATTGATTTGCTTAACATCTCGCAATAATTGTAAAAAGTACAAACCATAAGCGAGCAAGTACATCAAGACAAATACTCCAGTAATTACTAAGAAGAAATGAACCGATAAAGCCAGCAACTTTATTTTCTTTTGTTGCAACGTAAACTTAATAGTCTTCAAATAATTGCTCTTTCTTTGATGCTATTTTGAATGGAATAAATACAGTTTCAAGATTGGTAAATTTTAATTCTTGCTTTCGCGCTTGATCGTGGATATTGCATAATTTTTCGAAATCTGCGTCTTCATATGATCTAATATTTAACATTTTCAATTTCTCCATAAAAAATGTGACCATTTGTGGCCTCTTATTTCATTAAAACAAAAAAGCATCCCTGATTGGGATGCTTTTTGAATATATAAACGTAAAATCCAAAGATTAACGCTTTGAGAATTGAGAAGCTTTACGGGCTTTCTTCAAACCTGGCTTCTTTCTTTCCTTCATTCTTGGGTCACGGGTTAAGAAACCGGCCTTCTTAAGTGGACTACGGAAGTCTGGGTCAACTTCAAGAAGTGCACGAGCGATACCAAGACGGATAGCCCCAGCTTGACCTGAGAAACCACCACCGTTAACATTAACGTGAATGTCGTATTGACCTTCAGTTTCAGTTAATGTCAATGGTTGCTTCAAGTCCTTAACCAAGTTAGGGAATGGAATGTATTGATCAACATCTTTATCGTTAACAGTGATCTTACCGTTACCTGGTACTAAACGAACACGCGCAACTGAATCCTTGCGGCGACCAGTACCTGTGTATGCAGCTTGTTGTGCCATTATATAACCTCCTAGATTAATTTGTTAATATCTAACTTTTCAGGCTTTTGTGCTTCGTGCTTGTGGTCTTCGCCAGCATAAACATGCATCTTCATGAATTCATGGTGACCAAGAGTGTTCTTTGGAAGCATACCCTTAACTGAGATTTCAACCATCTTAACTGGGTTATTAGCAAGCAATTCACCGTATGAAACGGCCTTCAAGCCGCCACGCCATGATGAGTGGTGGTAGTAGAACTTGTCTGAAGCCTTTTTACCAGTCAATCTAATCTTTGATGCGTTGATAACGATAACGTTATCACCAGTATCAACATTAGGTGTGTATTGAGGCTTGTTCTTACCTCTCAAAATAGTGGCAACAGCAGCAGAAAGACGACCAAGGGTTACGTCAGTTGCATCAATAATGTACCACTTACGTTCGATTTCACTAGATTTTGCTAATGGTGTAGTACGCAATTTAAATTCCTCCGTTTATTTGCAGTTTGAAAACAATAAGTTTCCGGGGCCTATCGTGGACAAACATACTATATTAGAGTACGTCCTTTTAGGCAAAATGTCAATTATAAATGCTGATCTAAGCGATATTTTTGTGGTACTTCATCATAAAAAACATGATAAAGATATAAACCGCTGGCATGAGCTGTTTGTCTCACTTCTTGTCGATCTTTTGCCGCGATTACCCGCTGCAAATCATGCACTGGTCTACGATCATTCCCAATCTCAAGCAACGCTGCTACCATGATTCGAACCATATTATATAAGAATCCTGAACCAATGAAGTCAAAAATCACTTCATTATCTTTTTTATCCTCTGTGATTTTTACATAATAAATCGTTCGCACTTTATCTTCAATTTGACCACCACTAGCCGCAAAACTAGTAAAGTCATGTTTTCCCAACAAATCTTGTGCCGCAATTTGCATCTTTTCAATATCTAGTGGATATGGAAAATGTCCTGTATAAAAACGTTTAAATGGATTAACAAAATGATCTAAACTAACGCGATAACGATACCATTTTCCTTTAATGGAGTAACGTGCATGAAAATCATCATTAACAATTTGACAATTATTAAAAATAATATCAGTTGGCATCATTGAATTCATCGCTAAAATCATTCTATTCGCTGGTATTGTCTTCCCAGGATAATCAAAATGAATTACTTGCCCAACTGCATGCACACCTGCATCGGTTCGTCCTGAGCCCTGCACAATAACTCGTTTTCCTTTAGTCATTTTTTTCAGTGCATCCTCAATTGTTCCTTGCACTGTTCGCTGATTTGGCTGAAGCTGAAAGCCATGAAAAAGATGGCCATCATAAGCCATCGTCATCTTATACCTTGTTGTCATATCTTTAATGTGTCCTAAAAATCAATAATAATCCGACCAACAATACAAAATAGATTAATGCAATTAGATCACATTTTGACCAACTTAAAACACGATATCTTGTTCGTCCTTCACTACTTCGATAACCGCGTGATTCCATTGCCGTTGATAAATCAATTGCTGTTTCTAAAGAATGAATAAACAGCGGTACTAAGATGGGAGTAATTGCTTTTGCTCTTTGAATCAAACCACCATCATTAAAATCTGCTCCACGTGATCTTTGAGCATTCATAATTTTCAATGTTTCATCAAATAATGTTGGTACGAAACGAAGTGCAATTGAAATTACTAACGCAATTTTATCCACAGGCACTTTAAACAACTTAAGCGGTTTAAGCAACCATTCCATCGCATCAGCAATTTCAAGCGGCATTGTAGTGACTGTCATCACTGTTGAAATTAAAATAATTAATGTAAAACGAATAAAAATATAAATTGCATTAACTAAACCGTAACTAGATAGTGAAAAAATCCACCAATGCCAATAAATATGACCACCAGTCATAAAAAATAGTTGTAAAAGAGACGTAAAGAAAATCAAGCCAATCAAAGGCTTAACACCATCCCAAAATACTTTTGCTTTTAACCCTGTAGCAATTACAGCTAAAAAGCAGAAAATGGTCACAATCGCATAAGTTATTGGATTATTAGCTAAAAAGATAGCCAATATAAATAATATGGTAACTAATAATTTACTCCGAGGATCCATTTTATAAATAAGAGAATGTCCCGGAATATAACGTCCTACAATTATCTTACTCATAACCTACCCTCGTACATTTTCTTTAATTCCAGCAACCAATTGATCTATTGTAAGAGGATGATCTTTAAAATTAAAATCCGTTAAACCAGCTGCAAATAAGCTAGATGTAGGTTCATCTAAATAATGTTTTTCAAGCCAATTTCTATCAGCAAAAATTCGCTTCGGCACATCGTGTTTAATTAGCTTACCATGTTCCATGACCAAAACATCACTTGCATATTCTGCAGCATCGTCCATATTATGTGTAACCAATATTACCGTATGACCGGCTTTTTGATAATCAACAAATAATTTCATCATTTCTTTACGAGATTTAGGATCTAACCCGGCTGCCGGCTCATCTAAACATAAAATAGCTGGCTCATTGGCCATTACCCCAGCAATTGCAACTCGCCGCATTTGACCTCCAGATAGTTCAAATGGTGATTTATTTGCAATAGTCTCGTCTAATCCTACACGCTTTAACCATTTTAACGCCTTGCTTTTTGCTTCATTCTCAGTAGCACCAAAATTTTTAGGTCCAAACTCAATGTCTTCAAGTACAGTATTTTCAAAAAGTTGAGCTTCAGGAAATTGAAAAACTAGACTCACTTGTTTTCGCAACTTTTTCAAATTTTTATTTCCAGTTTGATTGGTAATATGATAGCCTGCAATATCAATGGTTCCAGAACTTGGCTTTAACAATGCATTAAAATGCTGCATTAAAGTTGACTTTCCACTACCCGTATGGCCTACTAACGCAACAAAACTATTTTCAGTTAATTCAAATGAAACATTATCTAACCCTTTTTTCTCCATAGAAGTTCCAGGAGAATAGATATAATTTACTTTTTCAAATTTAATTGACATAGATATTGCTTCAACTCATCTTTCGTCTTTATATTTTGAGGCACAGAGATTCCAACTTTATTTAACTTATCTATTAACTTGTACACAAATGGAATATCTAACCCTATCTTTTCCAACATCTCAGTTTTATCAAAAATTATCGTTGGTGTTCCCTGAGCTAAAATTTTCCCGTCATTTAATACTATTACATCATCCGCCATATTAGCTTCATCGATGTCGTGCGTAATTGAAATAACTGTTAAATTTTTTTCTTTCTTTAACCGTCTAATAATCTTTAATATTTGTTCTCGACCACTAGGATCCAACATTGAAGTTGACTCATCCAAAATAATGATCTCTGGCTCTACAGCAAGAATACCTGCAATAGCCACCCGCTGCTTTTGTCCACCAGAAAGATTAGCTGGTTCTGCATTTATATAATCTAGCATTCCAACATCCGCTAAAACGTTTCTTACTATTTTTACCATCCGGTTTCGTGGAACAGCTCTATTTTCAAGACCAAAAGCAACATCATCCCCAACTGTTGCTCCAACAAATTGGTTATCTGGATTTTGAAATACAATACCAACTTTTTCTCGAATTTTCCAAACAGTCTCTTGATTCAATTCCATTCCTAAAACATTAATTTTAGAATCAGCAATAGAATCAGGCAAAAGTAATCCATTGATTAACTTAGAAATTGTGGATTTACCACTACCATTATGGCCTATTAAAGATGTCCATGAACCCTTTTTTATTTTAAAACTAATTTTGTCAAGAACAGCTTTTTCAGTATCAGGATAAGTAAACAAAATATTTTTAAATTCAACAGCGTTATCTACTGGCATCTTTTCACTCCCTCTCTTAAATCACTTATTAGCAATTGTAACAGAAAAAAAGAGCAAAAAAAATCACCCATGAAGAGGGATGAGTTTTAATCATCTAAGCTAGACTAAGCATACGCCATCATCTTTACACTTATTCTCACTTTCATGGATAATTCTTAATACGTATTAAGTTTTGTTACTCTAAAATTAAACTAATTCAAGAATAACCATTGGAGCAGCGTCACCTTTACGAGGAACAGCTAACTTCAAAATTCTGGTGTAACCACCATTACGGTCCTTGTAACGAGGTGCTACATCACTGAAAAGCTTTTGCAATGCTGACTTAACAACAACTGCATCTTTTTCTTCGTGAACATCTGCAACTTCGTCACGTACAAATGCAGCAGCCTTTCTTCTAGCTGCTAAATCGCCGCGCTTACCTAAAGTAATCATCTTTTCGGTAGTCTTACGAACTTCTTTAGCACGAGTTTCAGTAGTAACAATGCGTTCGTTCATGATTAATTGAGTAGTCATTTCTCTAAGCATTGCTTTTCTGTGAGCACTATCGCGACCTAATTTACGGTATGCCATGGATTTGCCTCCTTTATTCACCTAAGCTTAGTCTTCTTGACGAAGTGAAAGACCTAAGTCGGTTAATTTATTTTTAACTTCTTCCAATGATTTACGTCCTAAGTTACGTACACGCATCATATCTGATTCTGTCTTATCAGTTAACTCTTGAAGAGTATTAATGCCGGCACGCTTCAGGCAGTTGTATGAACGAACAGAAAGATCAAGCTCTTCAATAGTCATTTCAAGCTTCTTTTCTTTCTTATCGTCTTCCTTTTCTACCATTACTTCGCTGAATTTAGCATTCGCATCTGCCGATTCAAATACCTTGAAGTGTTCAACTAAAATCTTGGCAGCAAAACTAAGGGCGTCATTAGGCTTGATTGAACCGTCAGTCCAAATCTCAAAAGTGAGTTTATCAAAGTCATCTCTCTTACCAACACGGGTTGATTCTACTTGGTAGTTAACCTTCTTAATTGGTGAGAATAAAGAATCAACTGGGATAACTCCGATTGGCATGTCATCACTCTTATTGTCACTTGCAGCAACATAACCTCTACCATTCTTTACGGCGAGTTCCATATGCAAGTGTCCACCTTCAGCAATGGTACAAATATATTGATCCGGATTCAAAACTTGAACGTCTGCATCAACTTTAAGATCATCAGCAGTTACTGTGGCAGGACCTTCAACGTCCAATTCAATAACCTTTTGTTCATCTGAAAGAGACTTTAATTCAAGTTTCTTCAAGTTCAAGATGATCTTAGTTACATCCTCTCTGACGCCAGGAACTGTTGAGAACTCGTGTAAAACGCCATCAATTTGCACATAAACAAGTCCAGTACCTGGAATAGAAGTAAGTAATACTCTTCTCAAAGAATTACCTAAAGTAGTACCAAAGCCTCGCTCAAGTGGTTCAACAACAAACTTACCGTAAGAATCTTCTTGTTCAACAACGGTAATATTTGGTTTTTCAAATTCAATCATTACTGGGCCCCTTTCAAAACGTTACGTCCTATACCAAGGACAAAATTAAACACGACGACGTTTTGGTGGTCTGGAACCATTGTGGGGAACTGGCGTAACGTCACGAATTGCAGTAATTTCAAGACCAGTTGCTTGAAGTGATCTAATAGCAGATTCACGACCAGCACCAGGACCTTTAACTGAAACTTCTACATGTTTCATACCTTGGTCCATTGCACTCTTAGCTGCTGCTTCAGCTGCCATTTGAGCTGCAAATGGAGTAGACTTACGACTACCCTTAAAGCCCAATGCACCAGCTGAAGACCAAGCAACTGCATTACCTTGAACGTCAGTAATCATGACTAAAGTATTATTAAACGTTGAGTGAATGTGAGCCACACCGCTTTCAACATGCTTCTTCACACGACGCTTACGTGCTGTTTTCTTTGCAGGCATCAATAAACCTCCTTATAAATAAAATTAACGATTTCTCTTAGTACCCTTACGAGTACGAGCATTGTTCTTGGTATTTTGGCCACGAACTGGAAGTCCACGGCGGTGACGAATACCACGGTAAGAACCAATATCAACTAAACGCTTAATGTTCATGCTTACTTCACGACGTAAGTCACCTTCAACACGGTACTTATCAACTTCAGCACGAAGCTTTTCTTGATCTTCTGGAGTTAAATCCTTTGAACGGATATCTTCAGATACACCAGCATCAGCGCAAATCTTCTTAGCAGTTGCTTCACCGATACCGTAAATGTAAGTTAAAGCGATAACGATTCTCTTGTCTCTTGGTAAGTCAACACCAGCAATACGAGCCATAAACTACACCCCCTCTATTTTTAACCTTGACGTTGCTTGTGCTTTGGATTTGCTGAACAAATTACCATAACACGGCCATGTCTCTTGATAACTTTACAATGTTCACACATTGGTTTAACAGATGGTCTAACCTTCATGTTTCCCTCCGTTATATTACTTTATAAACCGATACGTAATTCTACCTTTAGTTAAATCATATGGAGATAATTCCACAGTTACACGGTCTCCAGGTAAGATACGAATATAGTGCATTCTAATCTTCCCAGAAACATGTGCTAAAATTGTGGCTCCATTTTCCAATTCAACTTTAAACATAGCATTAGGTAAGGTATCAACTACCTTACCTTCTACTTCAATGACATCATCTTTTGCCAAAGTTGTTCCTCCGCAATTAAACAGTCATATACTTTGAAATTATAACACGGATAAAAAATTATACAAAATTTTCTTCTTATTGATTATTGCTCAACACCGCATCAATATCTTCAAAGACTTTTTCTGGAGTTTGTTCACCATTAATTACAGTAAGCAAACCTTTCTTTTGATAAAAGTCCTTCAAAGGTGCATTCATCTTTTCATTAACTTCAAGACGATTCTTAACAACTTCTGGCTTATCATCTTCACGTTGATAAAACTCATGACTACCACAGCGATCACAAGTACCCTCAACTTTAGGTTGCTTAGAAAGCTTATTATAAGTAGCTCCACAATTTTTACACATGTATCTTGCTGATAAACGCTTAATCAAAGTGTCTTCGTCAACTTCAAGCGCAATGACATTTGTTAAAGGCTTCTTTAAGCGCTTAGTAATACCGTCTAAAAGTTCCGCTTGTACAGTAGTTCTTGGAAAACCGTCTAAGATAAAACCTTCTTTAATATCTGGTTGACTTAAACGTTCTTCCACTAACTTAGCAGTAACTTCGTCAGGGACTAAATTCCCCTTATCGATATAACTCTTAGCTTCAAGACCAACCTTAGTCTTGTTAGCCATTGCTTCCCTAAACATATCTCCAGTTGAGATATGAGTTAAGTGATATTTATCAACGATTTTCTCTGATGCTGTACCTTTACCAGCACCTGGTAGACCTAAAAGAATTAAGTTAATCATTTATCCGTTCCTATCTGATGAATCCAACATATTCTCTCTTCATTAACAAGCCGTTAATTTGACGAGATAACTCAAGTACAACCCCAATCACAATTAAAAGACTTGTTCCTCCTAAACCAATGGAACTTGGGAGATTCCAAAAGTTAGTAGCCAATTGTGGCAGCAGAGCAACTAAACCTAAGAATAATGAACCTACAGTTGATAACTTCATCAACATCTTTGAAATATAGTCCTGAGTATCTTTTCCTGGCCATACACTAGGAATATAAGCACCTTGTTTTTGTAAGTTTTCTGCTAGCTTCTCAGGATTGACCTGTACGAAAGCGTAGAAGAATGTAAATAAGATAATTAAAATAGTGTAAATAATTACTCCAGGAGTAGTTTGTAAGCTAAAAATTTGGTTCATTACTTTAAACCATTGTTGATCGCCTTGGGTCCTTTGAAAGGCCATTAAAATTGTTGCCGGTGTAACAATAAAAGAACTGGCAAAAATAACTGGAATAACCCCAGATACATTAACCTTTAATGGTAGAAAACTTTCAGAACCACTAATCGTCGCTCTTCTTGTATATTGAATCGGAATACGACGATCAGCTTGTTCAACCCATGTAACAAATTGCGTTACGATAAGGATTGCAACTATAACCGCGATGAAGAACAAAATGCCTTGCCAACGATCACTGGCGCTAGTATTAATAATTTCTTCTTTATAAATCTGCCATAAACCACTTGGTAATCTTGCAATAATACCAGCAAAAATAATTACTGATACTCCATTGCCTAAACCTTTATCGGTAATCTCATCACCTAACCATGTTAATAGCATGGTGCCAGCAGTCATAATAATGGCAATTTCGATATAGGTCTGTGGTGTCTGATTCTTTACCAACCCCATCTGAGTTAAGGCATTGAATCCTAGCGTAATACCAATACTTTGAATAAATGCAACAACTAATGCTAAGTATCGGGTAACTTGATTCGTTTTACGCCGACCTACCTCACCTTGTTTTCCCCACTCTACCAGCGTAGGAACGATATCCATTTGTAACAACTGGATAACAATTTGCGCTGTAATATAAGGGGAAACACCCAAGGAAAATATTGAATAATTATCTAATCCACCACCGGATACAGTATCCAACATTGGAACTAACCCAGTTTGAGCAACCTGTGTGATCGCCTTTGCATTAACACCAGGAACAGTAATATTAGCACCGATCCGGTATAGCAAAAGAATAAAGAGTGTAAAATAAATCTTATTTCTAATTTCTTTATCTTTAAAGGCGTTCTTCAAGGTCGAAAACATTAGATCACCTCAACAGTTCCGCCAGCGGCTTCAACTGCTTTCTTAGCAGATGCGGAAACTTTATTAACCTTTACAGTTAACTTAACTTTTAATTCGCCATTGCCAAGTAACTTAACACCTGATAATTCTTTCTTTACCAAGCCATTGTCTTTAAGTGATTCTACAGTTACTTCACTGCCGTCTTCGAACTTGTTTAAATCATCTAAATTTACAATTGCATATTCTTTGCGGTTAATGTTCTTAAAACCACGCTTAGGCATAGTTCTGAATAATGGCATTTGACCACCTTCAAAACCTAAACGAGTATGACCGCCTTGACGAGCTAATTGACCCTTTTGACCACGGCCAGATGTTTTACCATAACCACTTGAAGTACCACGACCAACACGTTTTCTATTGCGACGTGAGCCTTCAGCAGAATGTAATTCATGAAGCTTCATTAATTTGGCACCTCCTTGATATTCTATTTGTTAATCTCTTCAACAGAGATTAAGTGAGCAATCTTTAATAATGCACCACGAGTAGCAGCGTTGTCTGGAAGAACAACAGTACTATCTACTCTACCTAAACCAAGAGCTTTAACGATCTTTCTTTGTTGAGGTAGACGGTGAGCAACACTTCTAATTAAAGTAATCTTTAAATCAGTCATCTATGATCTCCCTAATCTTAAGCTCTTTCAGGTTGACGAAGTTTTGTAACTTCTTCACTAGTTCTAAGCTTCTTCAAACCATCAATAGTTGCACGAACAACATTGATTGGAGTGTTTGAACCAAGTGACTTTGAAGTTACGTCTGAGATACCAGCCATATCCATAACGATACGTACGGCACCACCAGCAGCAACACCAGAACCGGCTTCAGCAGGCTTCAATAAAATATTACCTGAGCCGTAGTGACCAATAACTTCATGAGGAATAGTAGTACCAACTTTAGGTACGTTGATCATTTTCTTCTTACCGTCTTCTACAGCCTTACGGATTGCTTCTGGGACTTCTTGAGCTTTACCAGTACCAAAACCTACACGGCCTTTCTTGTCGCCAACAACAACAAGAGCAGCAAATCTCATGCGACGGCCACCTTTAACAACCTTAGTAATACGGTTGACAGCGACTAATTGATCTTCGATATCGTCTTTGTTTCTGCGATTGTTACGAGAATCATTGCGGTTTGCCATGTGTTAATTCTCCTTTCCTAGAAATCTAATCCGTTTTCACGAGCAGCATCAGCTAATGCTTGAACACGGCCGTGGTATAAGTAACCACTTCTGTCGAATACAACAGTAGAAATATTTTTAGCCTTTGCAGCTTCAGCAATTGCCTTACCAACAGCTGCCGCTTGTTCTACCTTAGTTGCATCTGATACGTTTTCATCCAAAGTTGAGGCGCTTGCAAGCGTAACACCCGCTACGTCATCAATTAATTGAGCGTAGATGTTTTTATTTGAACGAAAGATGCTTAAGCGTGGGCGCTCAGCAGTACCAGAAATCTTTCCACGAACGCGTCTATGGCGCTTTAAACGTAACTTGTTTTTATCTGGTTTAGAAATCACAATTTCACCTCAAAAATAACTACTTATTACTTACCAGTCTTACCTTCCTTGCGACGTACGTATTCATCAACATAACGAATACCTTTACCCTTGTAAGGTTCTGGTGGACGTACGGCGCGGATTTCAGCTGCAAATTGACCTACATCTTGTTTTGAAACACCTTCAACTTCGACATCAGTTGCTGAAGTTGCTTTTACAGAAACACCTTCTGGTGCAGTCAATACAACTGGGTGTGAGTAACCAACATTTAAAGTAATCTTGTTGCCTTGTGCTTGTGCACGGTAACCAACACCGATTAACTTTAAAGTCTTCTTATAACCATCAACTACACCTTCGATCATTGAAGCTAAGTTAGCTCTTTCAGTACCGTGAAGTGCTTTATCGCTTTCGCTTGAACGTGAAAAGTTAATTTCACCATCTTTTTGTTCAAACTTAATCTTTGGATCGAAGTATCTAGTTAATTCACCCTTAGGACCCTTAACAGTAATGTTGTCACCTTCCTTGGTAACAGTGACACTGTCAGGGACTTCAATAGTCTTTAAACCGATTCGGCTCATTGATTGTTCTCCTTTCTGTCAGTATTACCAAACGTAGGCAATTACTTCGCCGCCAACGCTCTTTTGTCTTGCTTCCTTGTCGGTAATAACACCAGCAGAAGTAGAAACGATGGCAATGCCTAAGCCATTAAGAACCTTAGGTAAATCTTCAGCGCCAACGTAGTTTCTAAGACCTGGCTTAGAAATACGCTTCAAACCTGAGATAACACGTTCTCCATTTGGACCATATTTCAAGAATACCTTGATAACGCCTTGCTTGTTGTCATCTGCAACTTCGTAATCACGGATGAAACCTTCACGCTTCAAAATTTCTGAAATAGACTTTTTAATATTTGATGCAGGAATTTCAACTGAATCGTGCTTTGCCATGTTGGCATTTCTGATTCTAGTCAAGTAATCTGCGATTGGATCTGTCATGACCATTTAAGCTATCCTCCTAACCGTATACTACCAACTAGCCTTTTTAAGACCAGGGATTTGACCCTTGTGTGCTAATTCCTTTAAGCAAATACGGCATAATCCGAATTTACGGTATACGGAGTGTGGACGACCACATCTCTCGCAACGTGTATATTCGCGTGAAGAGAACTTAGCAGGACGACGATTTCTGATTTTTTGTGATGTTTTAGCCATTAATGTCCTCCACTATCTTGCAAACGGCATACCAAATTGAGTCAAAAGTTCACGAGCTTCTTCATCAGTGTTGGCAGTAGTTACGATAACAATATCTAAACCTCTAGTGCGGTTTACTTTATCAAAATCGATTTCTGGGAAAATCAATTGTTCTTTAATACCTAAAGTGTAGTTACCACGACCATCAAATGAACGAGTTGATACACCACGGAAGTCACGAACACGTGGAAGAGAAACATTGATTAACTTGTACAAGAAGTCATACATCTTATCGCCTCTAAGGGTTACCTTAGCACCGATAGACATACCTTCACGTAAACGGAAGTTAGCGATTGACTTCTTAGCCTTAGTAATCAATGGCTTTTGGCCTGAAATCAAAGTTAATTCTTCAACTGCTTCATCTAAGTTCTTGGCGTTAGAAACTGCATCACCAACACCCATGTTCAAAACGATCTTATCAATCTTAGGTACTTGCATAGATGACTTGTAGTTAAACTTTTCTTCTAATGCAGGAGCTACCTTTTCATTGTATTCCTTAGCTAAATAACTTGCCATGTGTGTCCTCCCTTCTATTTATCTTCTTTTTTACTACTAATTACTTTAACGTTTGATGCATGAATTGAACCTTCTGATTCAACTACACCACCATTAGCGTTAGTTTGTGAAGGCTTTTGGTGCTTCTTAATCTTGTTAACGCCCTTAACAACTACACGGTTCTTCTTAACGTTAACAGAAAGAACAGTACCTTCTTTACCTTTATCTTTTCCGGCAATAACTTTAACTTTGTCACCAGTTTTAACGAACATCAGTGCACCTCACTATCAATTATAAGACTTCAGGAGCAAGAGAGACGATCTTCATAAAGTCGTTCTCACGTAACTCACGTGCAACTGGCCCAAAGATACGAGTACCACGTGGGCTCTTGTCTGCGTTAATAATTACGCCAGCATTTTCGTCGAACTTGATGTATGACCCATCTTCACGACGTGCACCTGATTTAGTTCTAACAATAACAGCTTTTACAACGTCGCCTTTTTTGACAACGCCACCTGGTGTTGCTTGTTTAACAGTACATACTACGATGTCACCAATGTTACCGGTCTTACGCTTTGAACCACCTAAGACTCTAATAACTAAAAGTTCTCTGGCACCAGAGTTATCAGCAACCTTTAAACGGGATTCGTTTTGAATCACTGTATAATCCTCCCCTCACTAAATCCGCAAATTAAACAGATTTCTTAACAATCTTTACTAAACGGAAGCGCTTCTTACGAGATAATGGACGGGTTTCCATGATACGTACAGTATCGCCAACTTTAGCTTCGTTATTTTCGTCTTGTGCGTAGTACTTCTTTGAATATCTAATACGCTTGCTGTAAACAGGGTGATTCTTGTAAGTGTCAACAACTACAACGATAGTCTTGTCCATCTTATCAGAAACTACACGACCTTGGTATACGTGACGACGATTTCTTTCGTTTGTTTCGCTCAAGTTAATAGCTCCCTTCCATTAATTGTTTTCTAACGCTTTTTCGCTCAGAATAGTCTTAATTCTGGCGATATTCTTGCGGACTTTGCTCAAGCGAGCGGTATTTTCTAATTGACCCGTTGCTTGTTGGAAACGCAAATTGAAGAGTTCTTCTTTATATTGCTTTTCTTTTTCTAACATTTCATCAGTGGTTAATGCTCTGATATCTTTAGCCTTCATTAGATTCGCCACCTACTTCCGAACTTCTAGTTACAAACTTAGTCTTAATTGGTAACTTAGTTGAAGCAAGACGTAAAGCTTCACGAGCAGTTGCTTCATCAACACCACCAATTTCGAACATAATCTTTTCTCTCTTAACTACAGCTACCCAACCTGCTGGTGCACCTTTACCTGAACCCATACGTACACCAACACCTTTAGCAGTGTATGACTTTTGAGGGAAAATTCTGATCCAGACTTTACCGCCACGTTTCATGTAACGAGTCATAGCAACACGTGCTGCTTCAATTTGACGGTTAGTAATCCAATGTGATTCGAGGGCTTCAAGACCATATTCACCAAAGGCAATATATTTACCACCCTTAGCAGCACCACGCATCTTACCACGGAATTCACGACGGTGTTTTACTCGCTTTGGTACTAAAGGCATTATCTGTTTCCTCCCTTCGCTGGCTTTGAAGCTGGCTTGTTCTTACGTGTAGGTAAGATTTCACCACGATTGATCCAAACTTGGACACCAATTTCACCATAAGTAGTGAAAGCATTTACCCAAGCGTAATCAATATCAGCTCTCAAAGTTTGTAATGGAACACGACCTTCTGTGTGCCATTCTCTTCTTGCCATATCGGCACCGTTCAAACGACCTGAAGTTTGAACCTTAATACCCTTGGCACCAGCACGCATAGCTCTTTGAGTAGCTTGACGCATAGCACGTCTGAAAGCAATACGAGCTTCAAGTTGACGAGCAATACTATCTGCTACTAATTTAGCATCAAGATCTGGTTTCTTAATTTCAACAATATTAATGTGAACTTGCTTGCCAGTTAAAGCGTTTAATTGTTTTCTCAGAGCTTCAACTTCAGAACCACCTTTACCAATTACCATACCTGGCTTAGCGGTATGAATTGAAATGTTAATTCTGTTAGCTGCACGTTCAATTTCAACAGTAGATACTGAAGCATCCTTCAATTTTTCTGAAATAAACTTTCTGATGCGAAGGTCTTCGTTTAAAGTTTCTTTGTATCCCTTGTCAGCATACCATTTTGATTCCCAATCACGGATAACACCGAGACGAAAACCGTTTGGGTTAATCTTTTGACCCATTAATATACCTCCCTTAATCGTTCTTTTCTGAAACTACTACAACTACGTGACTGGTTCTCTTGTTGATTGGAGAAGCCATACCCTTAGCACGTGGGCGGAATCTCTTCAAAGTTGCACCTTCATTTACGTAAGCTTCTGATACGTAAAGGTTAGCACTTTCAAGATCGTAGTTGTGCTCTGCGTTAGCAATAGCTGAACGTAAAACTTTTTCAACGATTGGGGAAGCAGCTCTAGGCGTAAATTCTAAGATTGCTAATGCTTCAGCAACGCTCTTGCCACGAATTAAGTCAACGACTAAACGAGCTTTTCTTGGAGCGATGCGAACAGTTCTTGCTTCAGCCTTAGCTGAACTAATTTGTTCTGCCATTTAGATGTTTCTCCTTCCTCTAAGCTTGTGCTGTGGCTTTATCATCAGTGGATTTGTGTCCGTGGAAAGTTCTTGTTGGAACAAATTCACCTAACTTATGACCAACCATGTCTTCAGTAACATATACCGGAACATGTTTTCTACCATCGTAAACAGCTATAGTCAAACCAACAAAGGAAGGGAAAATAGTTGAACGACGTGACCAAGTCTTAATAACTTGCTTCTTATCTGCATCTGCTTGTGCATCAACCTTCTTTAATAATGATGCATCAGCAAAAGGACCTTTTTTAATACTACGGCTCATTAATTAACCCTCCTTCTATTACTTGCTACCCTTACGGTGACGAATGATTAACTTCTCGCTAGCCTTCTTAGTGTCTCTAGTCTTGATACCACGAGCCTTCTTACCCCATGGAGTCATAGGTTGTGGACGACCAACTGGAGCTTTACCTTCACCACCACCATGTGGGTGATCGTTAGGGTTCATTACGGAACCACGTGATTGTGGACGCTTGCCTAACCAACGCTTACGACCAGCTTTACCTAATTGAATTAATGAATGTTGTTCATTACCAACAACACCAATAGTAGCACGGCATGATGACAAAATCTTACGAACTTCGCCACTTTGTAATCTTACTAAAGTGTAGTCACCATCAGCACCTAAAACTTGAGCAGAAGCACCAGCACTTCTTACAAGTTGACCACCCTTACCTGGCTTTAATTCAATATTGTGAATTGAAGTACCAGTTGGGATGTTCTTCAATACTAATGCGTTACCTGGCTTAATGTCAACTGAATCGCCTGATTCAACAATATCGCCAACTTTTAAGCCTTTAGGTGCTAAAATGTAAGCTTTAATACCATCAGTATAGTGAAGCAAAGCGATGTTTGCAGTTCTGTTTGGATCGTATTCGATAGCCTTTACAACTGCCTTTGCATTATCCTTGTTACGCTTAAAGTCGATAATACGGTATTTTTGTTTGTGACCACCACCACGGTGTCTAACAGTGATATGACCATATGAGTTACGACCTGCAGTATGTGATTGAGATTCAAGCAAAGTCTTTTCTGGCTTTGTCTTAGTAATCTCAGCAAAGTCGGAAGAAGTCATATGACGACGACCATTCGTGGTTGGCTTGTAAATCTTAATAGCCAATTGACTGACCTCCTATTACTTGTTGTCTTCTGTGTTTTCGTCTTGGAAAATCTTGATGTCGTTTGAATCGTTAGTCAAAGTAACGATAGCCTTTCTGCGACGAGCAGTCTTACCAGTATAACGACCTACTCGTTTGTCTTTGCCGCGAACGTTCATAATGTTTACGTTCTTAACCTTAACATCGAAGATTTCTTCAACAGCATTGCGAACTTGTGTCTTGGTTGCAGTTAAAAGCACGTCGAATGTGTACTTCTTATCATCCATTAAGTTCGTGGACTTTTCAGTAATGACAGGTCTTAAAATAATATCGCGTGCGTCCATTAAGCCAAAACCTCCTCGATCTTCTTGACAGCATCTTGATCTAAAATCAACTTGCCGTAGTTAACAGCATCTTCAACGTTTAAGCCATTAACTGGAACAACCTTAACCTTAGTCAAGTTTCTTGCGGAAAGTTGTACATTGTTATCATCTGAAACAATTAAAACCTTACCGTCAGCATTTAAGCCGTTTAACATTGATACTAAATCTTTAGTCTTAGGAGTTGACATGGTCAACTTGTCTAAAACGATCAAATCATTGTCAATCAACTTTTGGGAAAGAACTGACTTAATAGCCAAACGACGTTGCTTTCTTGGCATCGTGTATGCATATGAACGTGGAGTTGGGCCAAATACTGTACCACCACCACGCCATTGTGGAGATCTGATAGAACCTTGACGAGCACGTCCAGTACCCTTTTGTCTCCAAGGCTTCTTACCACCACCGCGAACGGCAGATCTGTTTTTAACCTTTGAGGTACCTTGACGCTTACCGGCTCTTTGTCTAATAATTGCTTCAAAAACGACACTTTCATTAGGTTCAATACCAAAAACTTTATCGTTTAAAGTAACTTCACCAGAGTCTTTACCGTTTTGATCCATAACTTTTAAATTAGCCATTCTAGTCCTCCTTCCTATTTATCAGCTTTTACAGCTTTAGAAGCAGTCTTAACAACGATCAATGAGTTCTTAGCACCAGGTACGTTACCCTTAATCATCAATACGTTCTTGTCTGCAACAACTTTTTCAATTACTAAGTTTTCAATGGTAACTTTCTTCACACCCATGTGACCTGGCAAACGCTTGCCCTTTGGTACACGGTTAATGATGGAACCCATTGAACCAGGAATTCTGTGGTATCTTGAACCGTGGGTTTCTGGTCCTCTTGATTGGCCCCAACGCTTAATGTTACCTTGGTATCCATGACCTCTTGAAGTACCAGTAACGTTTACAACGTCACCTTCCTTGAATGTATCCACAGTAACTTCTGAGCCGACCTCATAGTCCTTAAGCTCAACACCGCGGATTTCCCGAATGAAGCGCTTAGGCGAAGTCTTTGCTTTATCAGCATGACCTTTTTCTGGTTTGTTGCTCAAAACTTCACGCTTGTCTTGGTAACCTAATTGAACTGCTTCGTAACCGTCTGATTCAACAGTCTTAACTTGCATAACAACGTTAGGAGTTGCTTCAACAACAGTTACAGGAACAAGGACACCATCTTTAGTATAGATTTGAGTCATACCAACTTTTCTTCCTAAGATTCCTTTGGTCATGTTTACACCTCTTTCTATTTAAATTACAATTTAATTTCGATGTCTACACCGCTTGGAAGATCAAGCTTCATTAATGAATCAACAGTCTTTGGTGTTGGATTCAAAATATCGATTAAACGCTTGTGAGTACGCATTTCGAATTGTTCACGTGAGTCCTTGTCCTTGTGTGGTGAACGAAGAACAGTGAATAAAGTTCTTTCTGTTGGAAGAGGAACTGGACCTGAAATTTCAGCACCAGTTCTCTTTGCAGTAGCTACGATCTTAGCAGCTGATTCATCGAGAATACCATGTTCGTAAGACTTAAGTCTAATACGAATTGTTTGACTTGCCATTAAATTACCTCCTTAACGTCTTCTTTAAAAGATGACTCGCTCGGCAAAAATTCCCCGCACGCCACTGTGGCAATGCAGCCTGGCGTGCCGCAACCTTTTGCGTCAACGCTTTACAACAATTTCATACCTAAAGGGCACACTGCTCCTTAAGCACAATGACTATTGTACTTTGTCTCCCCTTAAATATCAAGGCTTTACAGCTTTTTTCTTAAATTTATTTACAAAAAAAGAGTTATCAAAATTTAACTGATAACTCTTTTTTATATGAAATTGTTTTCAATTAAGTCAAAGACATTATGGAAACATTTCTATCGAAATTATTCAGCGTCTCCGCCACGTTTCTTAATAATATCAGCTTGAATTGACTTAGGAGTTGGTGAGTAGTGATCAAATACCATAGTAAATGTACCACGACCTTGAGTTGATGAACGCAAAGTAGTTGCGTAACCAAACATTTCTGAAAGTGGAACAAATGAGTTAATGATCTTAGCGCCGGCTCTGTCTTCCATGCCTTCCATAGTACCACGACGAGCAGTGATTGAACCCATAACGTCACCTAAGTATTCTTCTGGAGTGGTTACTTGAACCTTCATAATAGGTTCCAAGATAACAGCGCCAGCCTTTGAAGCAGCGTTCTTCAAAGCAAGTGAAGCAGCAACCTTGAAGGCAGCTTCTGATGAATCGACTTCGTGATAACTACCATCGTAAAGCTTAGCCTTAACATCGATCAATGGGTAGCCTGCAAGAACACCATTCTTCATAGCTTCTTGTAAACCTTGGTCAACTGAAGGAATAAATTCACGAGGAACAACACCACCAACGATGGCATCTTCAAATTCGTAACCCTTACCTTCTTCGTTAGGAGTGAAGTCGATCCAAACATCACCATATTGACCTTTACCACCAGATTGACGAACGAATTTACCTTGTGCCTTAGCTTCCTTAGTAAAGGTTTCACGGTAAGCAACTTGTGGTTCACCGATCTTAGCATCAACGTTAAATTCACGTCTCATACGTTCAACCATGATGTCCAAGTGAAGTTCACCCATACCTGAAATCAAAGTTTGACCAGTTTCTGGGTTAGTTTCAGCACGGAAAGTTGGGTCTTCTTCAGTAAGCTTTTGCAAAGCAACGTCCATCTTATCACGGTCAGCCTTTGACTTAGGTTCAACTGATACTTGGATAACTGGATCTGGAACTTTCAAGCTTTCCAAAATAAGTGGGTGATCTGGATCAGTTAATGAGTCACCAGTAGTAGTGTTCTTCAAACCGATGGCACCAGCAATATCACCTGAGAATACTTCTGGAATTTCAGTACGTGAGTTGGCGTGCATTTGAAGCAAACGACCTACACGTTCACGTGAGTTCTTTGAAGCGTTCAATACGTATGAACCTGATTCAAGAGAACCGGTGTAAACACGGATGAAAGTTAAACGACCTACGAATGGGTCAGTAGCAATCTTAAATGCAAGAGCTGCAAATGGCTTCTTGTCATCAGCCATAAGTTCAACTTCGTCACCAGTCTTAGGATCGTGAGCAACATAAGGCTTTACGTCAAGTGGTGATGGTAAGTAGTCAACAACACCATCAAGCATCATTTGAACACCTTTGTTCTTAAATGCTGAACCTGCGTAAACTGGGAAGAATTCCAAGTTCAAAGTAGCTTTACGGATAGCAGCCTTTAATTCATCATTAGAGATTTCTTCACCGCCAAGGTACTTTTCCATGATGCCATCATCAACATCAGCTACAGCTTCAATTAATTCGCCACGACGCTTTTCAGCTTCTTCCTTGTATTCATCTGGAACTGGAACAGTATCCCACTTAGAACCAAGCTTATCTTCATCGTAGATATCAGCTACCATGTTGATCAAGTCAATAACACCTTCAAAGGTATCTGCTGAACCAATTGGCATTTGAACAGCATGTGCATTAGCGTTTAAACGTTCATGCAATGACTTAACTGACTTATCGAAGTCAGCACCGATCTTATCCATCTTGTTAACGAAAACAATACGAGGAACACCGTAAGTTTCAGCTTGACGCCATACGTTTTCAGTTTGTGGTTCAACACCAGCTTGAGCATCAAGAACAGTTACAGCACCATCAAGAACACGAAGTGAACGCTCTACTTCGATAGTAAAGTCAACGTGTCCTGGGGTATCAATAATGTTAATTCTGTAGTCTTTCCATTGTGCAGTAGTGGCTGCAGAAGTAATAGTGATACCACGTTCCTTTTCTTCGTCCATCCAGTCCATTTGTGAATCACCTTCGTGAGTTTCACCAATTTTGTGGATCTTACCAGTGTAGTAAAGGATACGTTCAGTAGTAGTAGTCTTACCCGCATCAATGTGGGCCATGATACCAATGTTACGTGTCTTTGCTAATGGAAATTCACGCTTGTTAGCCATATATTTATTATCTCCTTAAATTAAAACGAACAAATTAGAAGCGGTAGTGTGCAAATGCACGGTTAGCTTCAGCCATACGGTGAACGTCTTCACGCTTCTTAACAGCTGAACCAGTGTTGTTTGAAGCATCAATGATTTCGTTAGCTAAACGTTCATCCATAGTGTGTTCGTTACGTAAACGAGCGTATGAAACAAGCCATCTTAAGCCTAAAGTAGTTCTTCTTTCAGGACGTACTTCAACTGGGATTTGGTAGTTTGAACCACCGATACGGCGAGCTCTAACTTCCAAAACTGGCATAACGTTGTTCATAGCTTCTTCGAACACATCAAGTGGTTCTTTACCAGTCTTGTCTTGAACAATGTTGAAAGCATCGTAAAGGATTGAAGATGCCTTAGCTCTCTTACCATCAATCATTAAGTGGTTGATTAACTTAGTAACAAGCTTTGAGTTGTAAACTGGATCTGCTAAAACGTCTCTCTTAGTTACGTGACCTTTTCTAGGCATTATTTAACTCCTCCTTTAATCTTTCTTAGTACCGTACTTAGAACGGCTTTGCTTTCTGCCATCAACACCAGCAGTATCAAGGGCACCACGAACGATGTGGTAACGTACACCAGGAAGGTCCTTTACACGACCACCACGGATTAATACAACTGAGTGTTCTTGCAAGTTGTGGCCTTCACCTGGGATGTAAGCAGTAACTTCGATCAAGTTTGAAAGACGAACACGAGCATACTTACGTAAAGCTGAGTTAGGCTTCTTTGGAGTCATAGTACCAACACGAGTTGCAACACCACGCATTTGTGGAGCTGGGTTGAATACTGATTCCTTCTTCATACTATTGTAGCTGTAATTCAAAGCAGGTGACTTTGATTTAGTAACCTTTGAATGACGGCCTTTTCTTACCAATTGATTAATGGTTGGCATTAATTTTTCCTCCTAAAATACTATTTTGTTCACACATCCGGGAGTTTCTTTTTAGACTCACGAATAGACTGTTCAAAACATACAAACACTATTGTACTCGGTTTTGAATAGAAATCAAACTTTTTCAAAATAAAAAAAGAAAAATCACCTTTTTTTGCGTAATAAATAGTAGAGGTGATTTTTTGAAACATTTATATGTTCTTACTAATTTTATAATTGGAAGTTGCTTAGCATCCCATGCAGCAGTAGTTTATGAGCGTTGGGATAATAAAAATTTTATTTATTCACGTTCTCAATGTAATAATTGTCATTTTGAATTATCAATCTTAGACGAAATCCCCCTATTATCCTATCTTTTTCTTCATGGCAAATGTCGCTACTGTCATCAAATAATTCCAGCTGAACTTTTTTTATTCGAATTAATTGGCGGCTTCGCTTTTTGTTCAATTAATTTTAGCAATCTCTACGAAATACCAACCATAATCTTGCTTTTCTTCCTTTTAACAGTCGCTATTTCTGATTATCAGGAACAAGAATTTGATCTGCTTTTTCTTATTCCCGCGTTCAGTATTGCTCTAATATTTAACCAATTCGCTATTTTTTCTCTAATTGATTGGCTCTCATTCTTTTTACTGTTAACTGTTTTTGCCTATTACATCTGGCAAAAGAAAATGGGATTAGGCGACCTATTAATCTACTTAGTTATTGCCTGTTACTTTACCCCATCTTTTGCTAATTTTGCATTTTTATTTGCCTCAATTCTCATGATTTTGATCTTCTTGTTTGAAAAAAGTTCCTTAAATCAGCGTCATCCTTTTATTCCCTACATTTTTCTAGGAATAATATTGACCCAATTCATTTTTTAATAAAAAAGACGTTTCCACTCTTCTACGAGTAGAAACGCCTTTTTCTACATAAAACTAATCTTGCTTAGCTTTATCTTTTTCTTTCATTTGTTTTTCGATATCGGCAATTGAATATACTGAATCTGGTTTCTTAACGTCAGCTTCAGGTTCCATGCTGCGGTATACAGGCATACCAGTACCAGCTGGAATAATCTTACCAATAATAACATTTTCCTTAAGTCCAAGAAGTGGATCATTCTTACCTCTGATTGATGCATCAGTAAGAACACGAGTAGTTTCCTGGAATGAAGCAGCTGACAAGAAACTATTAGTTTCCAAAGCGGCCTTAGTAATACCCAAAATAACGCTTTGAGCAGTTGCTGGAATACCACCAGAAATAATAACTTCCTTGTTGCGATCTCTAAATTGACCAATGTCCATAACCTCACCTGGTAAGATATCAGTTTCACCTGGATCAAGGACACGAACCTTTTGCAACATTTGACGAGTTAATACTTCAACGTGCTTATCGGAAATGTCTACACCCTGCATTCTGTAGGCTTTTTGAACTTCAGCCAAGATGTACTTTTCAGTAGTCAAAGTATCAGTAACTTGGATCAATTCCTTAGGATCAACAGAACCTAGAGTCAACTTATCACCGCGGTGAACATAGTCACCTTCAGCAACAGCAACTGAAGCAGTGTAAGGAACACTGTAGCTTCTAGTATCGATCTTGCCCTTAACAGTAATTTCACGAGTATGTTCTGCTGGGTTTTCTTGAATTGAATCAATTACACCATCAACTTCAGAAATGGTTGCACGACCCTTAGGGTTACGTGCTTCAAACAATTCTTGCACACGAGGCAAACCTTGAGTAATATCTTCAGCACCGGCAACACCACCGTTGTGGAAAGTTCTCAAAGTAAGCTGAGTACCAGGTTCACCAATTGATTGAGCAGCAACAGTACCTACTGCTTCACCAACTTCAACTTCTTCACCAGTAGCAAGGTTCATACCGTAACACTTGCGACATACACCGTGAGGAGTATCACAGGTAAGAATTGAACGAATCTTAACATGAGTTACACCAGCATCACAAATCTTATGAGCCATGTTTTCATCCATCATGACATCTCTGCCAACAATGGTCTCACCTGTTTCAGGATTCTTAACAGTTTCAGCAGTGAAACGGCCAACCAAACGATCAAATAATGGTTCGATCATTTCGTCACCTTCCATGATGGCACTAACTGTAATACCACGATCAGTACCACAATCATCATCACGAATAATGACATCCTGAGCAACATCAACCAAACGACGAGTCAAGTAACCTGACTGAGCAGTCTTCAATGCAGTATCAGTCATACCTTTACGAGCACCGTGAGTGGACATGAACAATTCCAATACTGACAAACCTTCCTTGAAGTTTGAAGTAACAGGAATTTCGAACAAACCACCGTTAGGAGTGGCCATCAAACCACGCATACCGGCTAACTGAGTAAAGTTTGAAATGTTACCACGGGCACCTGAGTCGGCCATGATTGAAATTGGGTTACGAGGTGCGTGAATTTGAGCGATTTCGTTTTGAATCTTATCCTTACATGCATTCCAAATGCTAATTACTCGATCGTGACGTTCTTGTTCAGTAATCAAACCACGTCTAAATTGCTTAGAAACAACATCAACTTGTTTACGAGCCTTGGCTACCTTTTCATCCTTGTCTTGGATTTCAGGAACATCAGTCATACCAATAGTAATACCTGAAGTAGTTGAGCTAGTGTAACCCAATTTCTTCAAATCATCCAAGTATTCTGAAGTTCTTTGAACCTTGTAATACTTGTAGATAGTAGCAATTGAATCTGACAAGAAACTACCCTTAAATGGACTAGCGATTAAGTCGTCGCCCACTTCATCAATCTTCTTCTTAATATCTTCGCCTTCACCTAAGAAGTACTTAGCAGCCAATGGGTTGTTTAAGTTTTCTTCAGTTGGTTCATTGATGTAGAAGTAATCATCAGGGAATAATTGGTTAAAGACAATCTTACCGTAAGTAGTGATAAAGATGCCGTGTTCATGACCCTTAGGCCATGGCTTCTTAGGCATAGCATCTGCAGACATACCAATAATAGTATGGTAGTGGATATCACCATTTTCGTAAGCTACAGCAGCTTCAGCTGGTGAACTGAAGATCATGCCTTCACCTTCACGGCCACGTTCAGCTTGAGTCAACCAGTAGTTACCCAAAACGATATCCTGTGATGGAGTAACGATTGGCTTACCATCCTTAGGAGCCAAAATATGGTGAGCTGCTAACATCAATAAGCGTGATTCAGCAACAGCTTCATCTGAAAGTGGAACGTGGATGGCCATCTGGTCACCATCGAAGTCGGCATTGTAAGCTTCACAAGCTAATGGGTGAAGTCTAATAGACTTACCTGGTACCAAAATTGGTTCAAATGCTTGGATACTCAAACGGTGAAGAGTAGGGGCCCGGTTCAAAAGAACTGGACGTTCCTTAATAACATCTTCAAGTACATCCCAAATATCATCATCTTCACGATCAATCTTACGCTTAGCATTCTTAATGTTAGAAGCAATTCCGCGCTTAACCAATTCATGCATGACAAATGGCTTGAATAATTCCAAAGCCATTGGACGTGGCACACCACATTGATAGAACTTCAATTTTGGTGAAACATCGATAACTGAACGACCTGAGTAGTCAACACGCTTACCAAGCAAGTTTTGACGGAAGCGACCTTGCTTACCTTTAAGCATGTGTGAAAGTGACTTCAATGGACGGTTACCTGGTCCAACTACTGGACGACCACGACGCCCGTTATCAATTAAAGCATCGACAGCTTCTTGAAGCATCCGCTTTTCGTTTTGAACGATGATATTAGGTGCATTCAAGTCAAGCAATCTCTTCAAACGGTTGTTACGGTTAATTACACGTCTGTACAAATCGTTCAAATCTGAAGTAGCAAAACGCCCACCTTCAAGTTGAACCATTGGACGAAGATCTGGTGGGATTACTGGAACAGCATCCATTACCATCCATTCAGGCTTGTTGCCTGAATTCTTAAAGGCATCCAAAATGTCCAAACGTCTAATTGCACGAGTACGTTTTTGACCAGTAGCAGTTTGAAGTTCTTTCTTCAAGTCATTAACTTCTTTATCAAGGTCAACTTTCTTAAGCAATTCGCGTACAGCTTCAGCACCCATTTTTGCTTCAAAACGGTTGCCATACTTAGCTTTTTGTTCACGATATTCAGCTTCAGTCAATAATTGCTTAGGCTCAAGATCAGTGTCACCTGGATCAATTACGATATATGCAGCAAAGTAGATAACTTCTTCAAGTAATCTTGGAGAAATATCCAAGACCAAACCCATTCTTGATGGGATACCCTTGAAGTACCAAATGTGAGTTACAGGTGCAGCTAATTCAATGTGACCCATCCGTTCTCTTCTTACCTTTGAAGAAGTAACTTCAACACCACAACGGTCACAAACAATACCGCGGTATCTAACACCCTTATACTTACCACAGGCACATGACCAATCTTTAGTTGGCCCAAAAATTCTTTCATCAAACAAGCCATCTTTTTCAGGCTTTAAAGTACGGTAGTTGATGGTCTCTGGCTTCTTAACTTCACCATATGACCAGCTTCTGATCTTGTTAGGTGATGCAAGACCAATTTGCATACTTTCAAACTTATTTACGTCGATCAAAAGTTTAACCTCCTACTATTTAGAAACTTTATCGTCAGACTCATCTGCAGGAGCTACTAGCTTATCTGCATCTTCTTTACTATCTTTATCTTCTGATTTTCCAGTTTCCTCGGCTAACTTCTTCTTTTCTTGCTCTTCTGCCATCCGTGACAAAGTATCAATGTTCAAATGTTCGCTTGAGTCTTCATCCATATCGCGAAGTTCAATTTCATTGTGGTTCATATCAAGAACACGAATATCCAAACCTAATGATTGAAGTTCCTTAACAAGAACACGGAATGATTCTGGAACACCCGGCTTAGGAATCTTTTCACCCTTAACAATAGCTTCATATGCCTTTACACGACCGACAACGTCATCTGACTTGTAAGTCAAAATTTCTTGCAATGTGTAAGCAGCACCATAAGCTTCAAGGGCCCAAACTTCCATTTCACCGAAACGCTGACCACCAAATTGTGCTTTACCACCAAGTGGTTGTTGAGTAACCAATGAGTAAGGCCCAATTGAACGAGCGTGGATCTTATCATCAACCATGTGAGTAAGTTTCAAGTAGTGCATGACACCTACAGATACACGGTTATGGAAAGGTTCACCGGTACGACCATCATAAATAACTGTCTTACCGTCTTTATCAACACCAGCTTGACGAACTGTATCCCAAACATCATTTTCGTTGGCACCATCGAATACTGGAGTTGCCACGTGAATACCTAATTGACGAGCAGCTGCACCTAAGTGCAATTCAAGAAGCTGTCCGATGTTCATACGTGATGGAACACCCATTGGGTTCAAACAAATATCTACTGGCGTACCATCTGGTAAGTATGGCATGTCTTCTTCTGGAACAACAGCAGCTACAGTACCCTTGTTACCGTGACGACCAGACATCTTGTCCCCAACTTGAATCTTTCTCTTTTGTGCGATGTATACCCGAACCATAGTGTTAACACCTGGAGAAAGTTCATCGCCGGCTTCACGAGTATAAACCTTAACGTCTTGAACAATACCGCCACCGCCGTGTGGTACACGAAGTGAAGTATCACGAACTTCACGAGCCTTTTCACCAAAGATAGCGTGAAGCAATCTTTCTTCAGCAGATAATTCAGTTACACCCTTAGGGGTTACCTTACCTACTAAAATGTCGCCATCGTGAACTTCTGCACCAATACGAACAATACCATCGGCATCAAGATCCTTTAAGGCATCTTCACCAATGTTAGGAAGTTCTCTAGTAATTTCTTCTGGACCAAGCTTAGTATCACGAGCTTCTGATTCATAGTCTTCAATACTAATTGAAGTGTACACATCATCCTTAACCAAACGTTCTGAAAGCATGATGGCATCTTCATAGTTATACATGTTCCAAGTCATGAAAGCGATCAATGGGTTTTGTCCCAAAGCAAGTTCACCATGATCCATAGTTGGACCATTGGCAATAACATCACTCTTATCAACTTGATCACCTAACTTAACATTAGGAGTTTGGTTGTATGACTTAGAGTTGTTTGAACGACGGTACTTTTCAAGAGTGTACTTGTCTAAAGTGCCATCTTCACGTCTAATACGGATTTCATTAGCATCAACGTATTCAACCACACCAGCAGCTTTAGCAATTAAAGCGGCACCTGAGTCGTGGGCTGCACGATATTCCATACCAGTACCAACAAGTGAACCATGTGGGTTGATTAATGGAGCAGCCTGACGTTGCTGGTTGGCACCCATCAAAGCACGGTTAGAGTCATCGTTTTCAAGGAATGGGATACATGCTGAAGCGACAGAAACAACCTGCTTAGGAATAACGTCCATGTAGTCAATCTTATCTGGAGAAACTTCGACGTTATCTTCCTTTTGACGAGCTAAAATAATGTTTTCTTTGAATGAACCATCATCATTTAATGGAGTGTTAGCACCAGCAATGATGTAGTTATCTTCTTCATCAGCAGTCAAGTAGTCGATCTTATCAGTAACCTTGTGAGTATTCCAATCAACACGACGGTATGGAGTTTCAATGAAACCATACTTATTGATGATTGCGTATGAAGCAAGTGAGTTGATCAAACCAATGTTAGGACCTTCTGGCGTTTCGATAGGACATAAACGACCATAGTGAGTATAGTGAACATCACGAACTTCATAACCAGCACGATCACGAGTCAAACCACCAGGCCCTAAGGCTGACATACGACGCTTGTGAGTCAATTCACCCAATGGGTTGTGTTGATCCATAAACTGTGAAAGTTGTGATGAACCAAAGAATTCCTTGATACTTGCAACAATTGGACGGATGTTAATCAATTGTTGTGGAGTAACTGTTGAAGGATCTTGGATTGACATTCTTTCACGAACAACACGTTCCATACGTGCCAAACCAATTCTAAATTGATTTTGAAGAAGTTCACCAACACGACGAATACGACGGTTACCCAAGTGGTCAATATCGTCAGTAGTACCGATCTTATCTTGCAATGCAAAGAAGTAATTAATTGAAGCTAAAACATCTGCTGGAGTCAAATGCTTAACTTTAGCATCAATATGACCATTTGACATTAATTTAACTTCACGTTCAGGATCAACCTTTGAGTAAACTTTAATTTCTTGAACTGTAATTGGATCTGGTAATACGCCTTCTTTTGAAGGTTGGTAAGTTACCATCTTGAAGTCATCACGATCAAGGTATGGAGCTAATTTATCCATTACTTCGTGAGTAACTACAGTACCCTTCTTAGCAACGATTTCACCAGTATCTGGATCAGCCAAAGTTTCAGCTAAAGTTTGACCATATAAACGATTCTTAAGTGAAAGCTTCTTGTTGATCTTGTAACGACCTACAGGTGCTAAGTCGTAGCGACGTGGATCAAAGAAACGGGCATACAAAAGTGAACGTGAAGAATCAGTAGTCTTTGGTTCACCTGGACGAAGTCTTTCATAGATATCCTTCAAAGCTTCAGCTACACGTGAGTCAGCTGGGTTCTTATGAACATCTTTGTCCAAAGTAAATTGCAAAGTATCACTTTGACCAAACATATCAATAATGTCGCTGTCAGAGCCGATCCCCATTGCTCTAATCAATACAGTAAGAGGCAATTTACGAGTACGGTCTACACGAACAAATGAAACGTTCTTAGCATCAGTTTCATATTCAAGCCAAGCACCACGGTTAGGAATAACAGTAGTACCAAAGATTTGACGACCATTCTTGTCATAGTCGCCAGTGTAATATACACCTGGTGATCTTACCAATTGTGAAACGATAACTCTTTCAGCACCGTTAACAATAAATGAACCTGATTCGGTCATTAATGGCAAATCGCCAAAGAAAACATCTTGAGTCTTAATTTCACCAGTTTCTTGGTTAGTAAGCTTCAAGGTAACGTGCATTGGTGCAGCATAAGTTGCATCATGATTACGAGCTTCATCAACGGTATACTTAGGCTTTTGCAATTTATAGCCAACATACTCTAATGAAAGCTTACCTGAGAAATCACTAATTGGCATAATGTCGTCAAAGACTTCTTTAATGCCTTTATCAAGAAACCACTTATATGATTCGGTTTGAACATCAGTTAAGTTAGGCAGCTTCAATACTTCCTTAATGCGGGAGAAGCTACGTCTAGTTCGATGTTTACCGTAGTTCACTACGTGTCCATTTAACAAGGAAAAACATCCTTTCTGTCTAAGAAAGCAAATATTACATTTCTGTTACAAATTCAAAAAACTGCAATTTTAGGCATAAAAAAGACAAAAACAACAATTGTCGTTTTTGTCCTTTATCATTTTGCTGGACAATAGATCAGCAAAATCCTGAATCTCAGTCTTTTTAAATCAGCAAAAATTATAAGTTATTTTAGGCATTTTGTCAAGACTAACACTTGACATCACTTAACTTTTCATGGTTGCTTTTTTAGCATTTACTACTTCGAATTTTAAGTGACCATGTTGACTACCAATTTTCAAGGTATCACCTTGCTTGACTTCACCAGTAATCAGCATTTCTGCAATTTTATCTTCAATATCATTTTGAATTGCTCTTCTAAGTGGTCGAGCACCATTTTCTGGATCATAACCATCACGTACAATTTGATCTAATGCTGCACGTGACAGCTTTAATTCAATACCCTTCTTTTGCAAACGAACAACTAACTTGTGCGTTAACAAGGTTACAATATTGCGTAATTGCTTCTTATCCAATTCATCGAAGATGATAGTTTCATCAATTCGGTTCAAAAATTCTGGACGGAAGAATTGTTTGATTGCTTGTTCCACTTTAGCTGACCTTGCCTTAGCTGGATCTGCATTATCTGCATTGAAGCCGACTGCCTTATTATCAAAGAGCGAACGAGAACCTAAATTAGAAGTCATGATTATAATTGTATTTCTAAAGTCGACTTTTCTACCTTTGGAGTCAGTCAAAAATCCTTCATCTAAAACCTGCAAAAGCAAATTAAAGACATCTGGATGTGCTTTTTCTACTTCGTCTAGTAAAACAACTGAATATGGGTGACGACGTACCTTTTCAGATAGTTGTCCGCCTTCTTCATAGCCAACATATCCAGGTGCTGAACCGATCAACTTGCTTGAAGCAATTTGATCCATGTATTCAGACATATCCAACCTAATCAAATTATCTTCTGAGCCAAACATTGCCGCTGCAACTGACTTAGCTAGTTCTGTCTTCCCAACACCGGTTGGTCCTAAGAATAAGAAGGATCCAATCGGCCGACGTTCATCTTTAATTCCACTTCTGCTACGACGAATTGCCCGAGCAACCGCTGAAACAGCTTTATCTTGTCCAATAACACGTTGGTGCAAAATCTTTTCCAAGTTAGCCAATTGACGTGATTCATTGCGCTTCATCTGAGTAACTGGCACACCAGTCCATTCAGAGACAACTTTAGCAATATCTTCAGGTTCAACTACTGCTTTAGCGCTAACCTTATCCTCAAGTTTTTCAACCATTGCTTCGCGTTGCATTTGCAGATTATTTTGTTGATCTTGCAATTGAGCAGCCTTAACAAAATTTTGACTAGCGGCAGCTTCATTCTTTTGCGCAATAATTTCCTTTATCTGCTCATTAATCTTTTCCAGCTTAGCATCATTGCCAACATTATTGCGAATCTTAACAGCGGCACCAGCTTCATCGACTAAGTCAATTGCCTTATCTGGTAAAAAGCGGTCAGAAATGTAACGCATTGACAAATCGACGGCATCCTCTAGACTTTCATCAGCAATAGTTACATGGTGGAACTTTTCATATTTTGACTTTAAGCCACGCATGATTGCCAAAGCGTCTTCTCTTGAAGGCTCATTTAAACGAACCTGTTGGAAACGGCGGGCCAAAGCTTGATCTTTTTCAATATACTTTTGATATTCATTAAAGGTAGTTGCCCCAATCATTTGAATATCACCACGAGCAAGTGATGGCTTTAAAATATTAGAAGCATCAATTGCGCCTTCAGCACCACCAGCGCCAATCAAAGTATGCATTTCGTCCACAAAGAGAATAACGTTACCGTCTTTAGTGACTTCATTTAAAATCTTTTTCATTCGATCTTCAAATTCACCACGGTACTTTGTCCCAGCAACTAAGCTACCCAAGTTTAAAGACATGACACGCTTTTTCAGCATATCTTGAGGTACTTTTTTATTGACAATTTCAGTTGCAATTGCTTCCGCAACAGCAGTCTTACCTACCCCTGGTTCACCAACCAACATTGGATTATTCTTGGTTCGCCGTGACAAAATTTGAATTACACGCTTAACCTCTTCATCGCGTCCAATTACAGGATCAATTTCACCATTACGTACTCGCTGATTCAAGTTAACTGCTACTTTATCAAGATTTGGCGTAGTACTACTCTTCCGCTTCTTTTGACCATTATTGGTATTATTGTCACCCAACCAGTTAGCTGAATCACCAAAGTCTTGGTCTTGATCCAAACTGTCTTCAATATCCTGTTGCAAACGTGGAATATCAACATTTAAGTTTTTCAAAATCATTGCTGATAAAACTTGTTCACTAGCAGTAATTCCTAATAAAACATGATTGGTGTTAATTTCTTTAACCCCATCATCATTAGCACGTCTTTTAGCGTAATCTAAGGCTAAACTTAAGCGTGGTGACATTTCCATGTAGCTTGTCTTAGGCGCTGAGCCATACCCTGTATAGCGTTCAATTTCTTCGCGCACTGCAGTAGGTGTTAAGCCCCATGAGCGTAAAATTTTGCCTGCTTCACCATCAGTTTCAATTACTAAAGCTAATAGAACATGCTCTGTGCCAATCAAGCGGTGATGAAAATTTTGTGCTTGTTCACGTGCAATTTTCAATACTTGATTAACACTCTTACTATATGAATTTTCCATACACACACCACCCTTTAAAATACGTTATGGTATTTTACTTTTATTTTGTCAGTAAGTAAAATATTTTGATTACTTTTCAATTTTATTATGTTCAAAATCATCCAATTAAGCAAAAATCACTTTTGCAATTTCAGTTAAATACTTTTTATCAATTTCGTCAAAATTAGCTAACTTAGTTGAATCAAAGTCAAAAACGCCCCAAAGCTTTTCCTGTTTAAAGATTGGAAGCACAATTTCAGAATTTGAAGCACTGTCGCAAGCGATATGACCAGCAAATTCATGCACATTTTCAACAATCTGAGTTTGCTCTGTTTGAGCTGCAGTTCCACAAACGCCTTTTCCCATTTGAATATGAACACATGCCGGCATCCCTTGAAATGGTCCTAAAATCAATTCACCATTTTCATAGCGATAAACACCTGCAAAATTAACCTGATTCAATGTATTAAACAAAAGAGCAGATAAATTAGCTGTATTAGCAATCCAATCATCCTCATCTGCAACTAACGCCTTAGCCTGCTCCACTAGCATTTGATATTCTTCTTTAGTAGCTGCTGCCATTTTAATCTCCCTTTAAGTTTTAAAAGACATTATAACAAAAAGAAAAAAGCTACCCAAACGGATAGCTTGAATATCGGGAAAACAAGATTTGAACTTGCGACCTCTGCGTCCCGAACGCAGCGCTCTACCAAACTGAGCCATTTCCCGAATAAAAAAGACTCACCATTCGGTGAGCCTTCAATCTTGGAGCGGAAGACGGGATTCGAACCCGCGACCCCCACCATGGCAAGGTGATGTTCTACCACTGAACTACTTCCGCAACAACAGTTATTATTATAGCAAACCTATTTCACTTTGCAATACCTTTTTTTAAAAAAATTGATTTTCACTATAATTAGCCATTGCTAAATATCAATTCACATTAATTGGCTACATGAATGTGCTTAAACAACAATATTTTACGCGCAATCGGTTGCGCAATTAAAGCCTCAACAGCAAATGCTATTCCTAAATTTTTTGGTCAATTATTGAAATAAGTATAAAAAGGAGCCAGCGAAATTTGACGTTGACCAATCCAAGTTCCAATAATAGTCATTAATGCGGAAATAATAATTACATTGCACAGAATATCAATAGTAATTTGTGCACCAAAACTATCATATTTATCAACAAACTGATTTTTTAAAATCGCTGCAGGCTTTTGTGCCAATAAAACGATTATAATTACCGCAATCCACATGAACGGAATAATTGATAATGTCATTAAATAATTATGCCAGCTAAAACTTGTTTCAAACATTGAAATTAGTGGTGCAATAATATTTACTGAAGCGATTGAAACAATTCCCATAAAAATCATAGTTTCATGAATATTGTGTGGTAATTGTATATAGCCTTTCTTCATAATCTACCTTTCTTTCAAACAAAAAAACGGTTCAGCAAAATTCAATAAAGAATTGCTGAACCGTTATACGCTAAAACTTTAGATTTTATAAAAATAAAAAGGCTCACAATTGTGAGCCTCTATCTTAGAGCGGAAGACGGGATTCGAACCCGCGACCCCCACCATGGCAAGGTGATGTTCTACCACTGAACTACTTCCGCGACAACAAATATAATTATAGCAGGTCTTTAATATATTGCAATAGTTTTTTTAAAAAAATAAAAAAGCCTCACATCCGTGTTTAAACACAGATATAAGACTTAATCTTAAATCAAATTACTTATTTTCTTTATTCTTCTTTTTCATGTCAGCCTTAACTTCTGCTTCTACACTTTCAACACGTTCAGGACGCATTGTTGGGAAGAGCAAAACATCACGAATAGCTGGAGCATCAGTCAAAAGCATTACCAAACGGTCAATACCGATACCCAAGCCGCCTGTAGGTGGCATACCGTATTCCATAGCACGAAGGTAATCTTCATCGATCATATCAGCTTCGTCGTTACCTGCTTCACGTTCTTCCATTTGAGCTTCAAAACGAGCACGTTGATCATCAGGATCGTTTAATTCTGAGAAGGCGTTACCGTATTCTTCACCCATGATATAGATCTCGAAACGGTCAGTAAAGCGTGGATCGTCGGCATTCTTCTTAGCAAGTGGTGAAATTTCTACTGGGTGACCGTAGACAAATGTTGGGTCAACAATAGTTTCTTCACAATACTTTTCAAAGAAGGCATTAATGATGTGACCAACCTTCCAGAATTTTTCAACATGGATATCGTGATCTTCAGCAATCTTAGTTGCTTCTTCAAGAGTCATTGGCTTCCAGAAGTCAACGCCAGTCTTTTCCTTGATCAAATCAACCATGTGAACACGACGGAATGGCTTGGCTAAGTCAATGTCAGTACCTTGGTAGGTAATCTTGCCGTCATCTGAAACGACCTTAGCAGCAGCACGAATAATGCCTTCTGCTTCATCCATTACATCATGGAAGTCCCAGTATGCAGCATAACTTTCAAGTTCAGTAAATTCTGGGTTGTGGTGAGTATCCAAACCTTCATTTCTGAATACACGACCGATTTCGTAAACACGTTCCATATCACCAACAATCAAACGCTTCAAAGGAAGTTCCAAAGCAATTCTCATGTAAAGGTCAATATCCAAAGCATTGTGGTGGGTAATAAATGGACGAGCTTCAGCACCACCTGGAATATTGTGAAGTACTGGAGTTTCAACTTCCAAGAAGTGTTGCTTGTTCAAGTAGTCACGGATTGCTTGAATAATTTGAGTACGGTGAACAAAACGCATGTAACTATCACGGTTGGTGATCAAGTCAAGGTAACGTTGGCGGTAAATTGCTTCAACATCCTTTAAGCCGTGGTACTTATCTGGTAATGGACGAAGAGCCTTTGATAAGAAGGTTACATGAGTAGCACGAATAGTCAACTCACCAGTATCAGTCTTCATTACTTCGCCATCGATACCTAAAAAGTCACCAATATCAGACTTCTTAAAGATCTTGTAGTTGTCTTCACCGACAATATCCTTACGTACATAGATTTGAATCTTACCAGTACGGTCGTAAAGATCAGCAAAACCAACCTTACCCTTACCACGCTTTGCAAGCATACGACCTGCAATCTTGGTCTTAGGCATATCAGCGTTTAATTCTTCTTTATCTTCGTTGCCATACTTTTCTTCTAAAGTACTTGCCAAATCTTGACGATCAAATTTTCTTTGACCAAATGGTTCAATTCCGTTTTCACGTAATTCTTCCATCTTCTGGCGACGAACTATTAATTGGTCATTCATTTCATTCTTTGCCAATTTACTTTTCCTCCATTTATTTGTTCATTGTCGCGCGTCGTGCAGCACGAGCTTCTTCTCTTTTTTCATACTCGTCAACAAAATTATCAAGCAAATCATATACTTCTTGACGCGTCCAGACCTCATTTATTTTAGCACGAGTACGGGCCGAACGGGGAATTCCCTTTAAATAATACGCGGCTTGCTGACGAAATTCTGGTACAGCACGCTTTTCACCGTGAATTTTAACAAGTGCGTGAAGCTGATGTTTAGCCGTTTCAACCTTCTCACGAACAGTTTGCGGCTTCAATTTTTCACCAGTTTCCAGATAGTGTACCATATCTTTCAAAATCCAAGGGTTACCTAAAGCAGCGCGACCAACCATTACCGCCGTACAGCCAATCTCATCTAGTGCTTTTTTAGCTAATTCTGGCGTTCTAATATCGCCATTAGCTACAAAAGGTACATCTAAAACTTGCGCTACATCATGCAATATTTCCCAGTCAGCTTCACCTTGATACATTTGCTTACGGGTTCGACCATGCATTGCAATCATGCTTGCTCCTGCTTCTTGAGCGGCCAAGGCATTTTCAACTGCAAAAACATGCTTTTTATCCCAGCCTGTTCTCATTTTAACAGAAACTGGCTTTTGCACATTTTGGACCACTGCATGAACCATTTGATAAATCTTGTTTGAATCAAGCAACCACTTAGAACCTGCATCGGTCTTAGTTACCTTAGGAACAGGACAACCCATATTGATATCAATAATATCCGCATCAGTATGTTGATCGATATATTGAGCAGCTTGCAACAAAGTCTCCTCGCTACCACCAAAAATTTGAATGCTCATTGGGTGTTCACGCGGATCGACATCCATCATGCTTAAAGTCTTTTTATTTCCATAAATGATTCCATGATCAGAAATCATTTCGCAGACAACCAGCCCAGCTCCGAATTCCTTACAGACAACGCGGAATGCAGAGTTTGAAACTCCCGCCATCGGCGCAACAACAACTCGGTTTGGAATGGTGATATCGCGAATTTTCCAGCTGTTATTCACCAAATCATCCTTTCAAAATACCTTACTATAATATCAAAAAAGCCCCGCGGGTTAAAACCTTAGGACTCTATTTGTCTTAATAATCTTTATCTTTGTTCTTTTTAGCTAAGATATCTTTTAATTCATCTTCTGAATAATGATACTTGTTGCCACAGAAATTGCAAGTAAGTTCAGCCCCATGATCTTCATCGATCATTGCCTTCAATTGATCACTCTTCAAAGTTTCAAGAATTCCTGCATACTTTTCTTTTGAGCAATCACAACTAAAGGCCACATCATCTTTTTCTAGAATCTTACAATCAGTGCCTAAAATCTTGCGTGCCAAATCTTCTGGCGTCATCCCATCTAAAAATGAAGTAGACAATGCTGGCAATTCTTTGATGCGCTTAATTGTTTCAGTAATTAAAGCATCACTAGCACCTGGCAAGGCTTGCAACATAAAGCCACCTGCTTCACCAATTGAATTATTAGGGTTAACGAACACTGATAAACCAACAGCTGAAGGAATTTGTTCTGACTTGGTTAGATAGTAGGCAAAATCTTCTGCAATTTCACCAGAAACGATTGGCACTTGACCAGTATATGGTTCTTTTAAGCCAAGGTCTTTGGTTACTTCTAGCCAACCTTGACCGACAGCTTTTTTCACATCAATGTGACCATTTTTCTTAGGTGGCAAAGCAATATGAGGATTCTTAACATAGCCCTTTACCTTTAAATCAGAAGTGGCCGTTACAATTGTTGGACCTACCGGACCATTACCTAATAAACGTACCGTCAATTCTTCCTTATCAGTCAATTCAGCTCCAGCGAGCAAAAGTGATCCTACCAAAGTTCGACCAAGTACAGCAGCTGAAGCAGACCACAAGTCATGACGCTTTTGAGCTTCACTTACTACATCCTTAGCAGTAATTGTTAGTAAACGTAAGTTTTTAGTTTTATCAATCGATTTTACTAAATAATCACTCATTTTTTATCCTTCTTTCCTAAAAAAATAGAGCCCATGACAGGCCCTATTTCATTTAATTATCTTTATGCTCATCATCTGCAGCAGGAGCTTCAGGAGTTGAAGAGTTTTCTGCTTGATCCTTTTCAGGATTTTCAGGGTTATTTTCTTCAACTTCATGATTCTTTTCTGATGGAGTTTCTAAAGCATCTTTTTCTTGTTCAGCTAATGTATGTGCTGAATCTTTCTTTTCTGCTTTTTCAACTTCACGTTTTTCCGCAGCAGCCTTCGCTTCTTCATAAGTTGAAGCCTTTGATTCACTTGGATATTCATCCTCGTCTTTTTCAGGCATCTTACCAGTCTTGTACAAGGCCATAATTTGCTTTTCGTTCAAAGTTTCATACTTAAGCAAAGCTTCAGCGATGATTCTATGCTTTTCCTTATTGTCTTTAACAATTTCAAGGGCCTTAGCATGAGCTTCATCCAAAATCTTCTTCACAGCTTCATCAATCTTAGCTGAAGTTGCTTCACTATATGGCTTAAAGCCGTAAGGGTTAGTTTCGCCTTCTTTTTCAAGCTCAACCATCCCCAAAGATTCAGTCATACCATAGTTAACTACCATGCTGTGAGCAATTTGAGTAGCTTGTTCAAAGTCGTTAGAAGCACCAGTCGACTTATCACCAATTGTCGCTTCTTCACCGGCACGACCACCCATTAAACCAACAATTTGTTCAAACAATTGTTGCTTAGTTAAGATGAATTGATCGTCCTTAGGCAACATAATGTTGTAACCGCCAGCACGACCACGTGGCACGATCGTAACCTTACGTACAGTACGTGAATCACTTAAAACCAAACCACAGATTGAGTGTCCAGCTTCGTGGAAGGCAACTCTTCTTCTTTCCTTATCAGAAATTAGCCGGTCCTTCTTAGCTGGACCGGCAATAACACGGTCTTCAGCTTCATCAATATCTGAAGCAGTAATTTCAGTACCATTACGACGAGCAGCAACTAAGGCAGCTTCGTTTAAAACGTTAGCTAAGTCTGCACCTACAAAACCAGGGGTTTGACGGGCAACTTCCTTCAAATCAACATCAGGTGCAAGTGGCTTGTTTTTAGCGTGAACCTTCAAAATAGCTTCACGACCACGAACGTCAGGACGACCAACCAATACCTTACGGTCAAAACGACCTGGACGAAGTAGGGCTGGGTCCAATACGTCTGAACGGTTAGTAGCAGCAATGACGATAACACCTTCATCGCCTTCAAAACCATCCATTTCAACCAACAATTGGTTCAAAGTCTGTTCACGCTCATCGTTGCCACCACCAGTGCCATTGCCACGACGACGACCAATGGCATCAATTTCATCGATAAAGATGATACTTGGAGCATTCTTCTTGGCATTGTTAAACAAGTCACGTACACGACTAGCACCAACACCAACAAACATTTCAACAAAGTCTGAACCTGAAATTGAGTAAAATGGTACGTTAGCTTCACCAGCTACAGCACGAGCAAGTAAAGTTTTACCAGTACCAGGAGGACCCTCAAGTAAAACACCAGATGGGATTCTTGCACCCAGCTTAGTGTACTTCGATGGGTCTTTCAAGAACTCAACTACTTCTACTAATTCTTGCTTTTCTTCTTCTTCACCAGCTACGTCAGAGAAACGAACTTTATTCTTAGATGGATCTTCTGGCTTAACGTGTGAGCGGCCAAAATTCATTATTCCGCCGCCACCGCCACGTCCAGCACCGCTTTGATTCATCATCATCCAAAGCATGACAATAAATAAAACGGTTGGCACAAGCATGACAATGGTCGAAATCCAATTGCCAGATTGTGATTCTCCTTGAGTTGTCATCCGAGCATTACTTTTTTGTGCCAAGTTTTGCACGTTAGAAACGGTAGAATCATTCTGTAACATGGTAGTAGAGAAGCGCGAAACTTTTCTACTTGAATTATTACTAAAGAAATCAAAATTATTATTTGATTGATTCTTTGTTGTTTGTGCAGTCTTGTAACTACCTGAAACAGTATAAACACCATTAGCAGGTTGAACACTAAAGTTTTTAACTTTGCCTTGACGCAAATCTTTAACAAATTGTGAGTAACTAATATTTTCTGAGCTACCACTATTGTTAGAGCCGCCGAGTGCCCAGTTGATTCCCCATAGGAGCAGAAGGAACACAACTATATAGAAAAGGCCGTTTGAAAGCAGCCGATTCCGGTTATTCTTCATAAAAAACCTCCGCAAAGTCTTTAAGTTATACGTTTAAAATTCTATCACAAATTAGCTTGCAACCACTAACATTTTCACCTATTTTGAAGACTTCTTAAGAAACATATAGAAAATAACGTTTGCCAGCTGGAATGAAATCTTGTTTTTGATAACATTTTTCCACAAAAACCGGTTCATTTTCGGCATAAATTGCAATACAGCGTAAACGTAAAGCAAAAGGAACTGTATTTTCCGCAAATTTCTTTTTTGCTTTGACGCGCTCGCCATTTTTTAATATTAATTTTTTCCCTGGAATTAAACTTCCTGCAGTAAAATTACTATTTTTTTCAAGCCAAAAATTACCTACTTCTGTTAAAGTAGCCTGCCTTTCAGTAGTTAATAAATAGCTTTTCCCCTTAAAAGCAAATGGTTGATCAAGGGCTACCTTAAATGGCTGAATAGCTTTTTCTGGTTTATTTTTTAACAAATAACTATAACCTTGATAATCTACCACTGCAAAAGTGCCTAGATTTTCATTTACACGACGATGATATTTCTGCCAAATAATTTTTTGCCAAAAAATATTTTTTTCTGTAGCAGATAAATTAATCAACTTATCTGTTTTTACACGCCAGGCACCTAAAAAGGGCTCTACTTGACCTATATCTGCAACTTGTTCATTAACCAACTCTGTTAGCTGGATCATTTTTTTGCTAAAACGCAGAGCATTTATTAATAGATTGCTATTTTCCTTTTTTAGTAAAGGAATCACATGATGACGCAAGCGATTGCGCATGGTTTCATCTTCTTGATTAGTCGAATCCACTACATAATTAATCCTGTGTTTTTGATCATATTCAACTAATTCTTGCTTACTATAGGCTAAAAGCGGCCGCAAGAGCGTTATATCATGCATTTTTCCGACGCTTTGCAAACTGTTCATTTCTTCAGGATTACCTGAGCGAATCAATTTAAGCAAAATATTTTCTAACAGATCATCCCCATGGTGCGCCGTTAATAAATAATCCATTTGCTTAGCATAAGCTAGATTAGTTAAAAAAAGATACCTAGCATCCCTAGCCGCCGCTTCAATCCCTAGCTGAGGCTGCTCTTCTTTGTTCCATTTGCCAGTAAACAATTCAACTTTATTTTGAGCACAATATTTTTGCAATATTTCAGTTTCAGTTGAACTATCGCTGCGCAATTGATGATCAAAATGCGCAGCAAACACAGTGAACCCAAACTCACGCTGCAAATTAACCAGCATATCTAACAAAGCCATTGAGTCCGGCCCGGCACTTGCAGCAACTAATAACCTTTTATTTTGTAAAACAATTTTATGCTGTTTAAAAAAATCAGTAATTTTCATTATTTTTCTAATAAAAAATGACCCTTTCGGGTCATCCCTAATTTTCAGTTAATACCTGCTTTAACTTTTCAATTTCTTTTTTGGCATCCTGAGCTGTTTGGTTTAAAACCTGATCAAACTCAGCTGGCTTTGTCTTGGAAAATTGATTATCATGGTCAACTAAGTCTGGATCATTCACGCGGGTAATTGATAAGTTAAATCTTCCCTTGTGAATATGCACCACAACTACGCGAACTTCATCGCCGACATGATACCGACGTCGTTCACGCAACCAATTATTGCCAAAGTCACTATGATGTACTAATCCTGAATGCCGATTAGGCAAAGTAACAAAAATGCCCAAGTCAGTAATATTATTAATTACTCCGGTCACCCGGTTACCGGCTTGATATTTTTTCATTAATTATCATCATTTCCTTCATGCACGTTATAAATCTTTTCATCTGATTTAGAATAATAAAATTTATAGCGAATTAGCTTAGCAACATAGTTAGGGTCTTTCAAATCCTGCTTTTTAGTTTCTAAGCTATCTCTTTTACTTTTTACTTTAGTCAAAGCTTGTTTTTCAGCTTGAACTTGATTATTCAGTCGTCCAGTTTGAGAAATTTTAATAGCAATTTGTACACCCAAAGCAATGAAAATAATAGCAAAGACTGCCACAATTACATTCAGCCGCTTTTGATGTACTTCTTTTTCTCTTCTAGCCTGTTTACGTCTAAGACGCGCCCTCTGCTCTTCTGGACTCAACGAATTATAGATACGTGGACCATGATTCATTTTTAATCCCCTAATTTAATAAATAACTATACTAAGTTAAGTATAACAACGATCTAATTAAAAGTCATTAATCAACTAATTCGTATAGCTCGCTTGCTTCCGCTTTTTTCGTGGTCTCACGAATATTCAGCACTTTAGCCTTAATCGTCTTAGCGCCATATCCTACTTCAATAATATCGTCAATCTTCACATCATAACTGGACTTAACTACGCGTCCATTCACCTTGATTCGACCTTGATCGGCCATTTCTTTAGCTACAGTTCTTCTCTTCACTAAACGTGAAACCTTTAAAAATTTATCGATTCTCATAATCTTTCCTATTCGTTATCTTTGTACAATGTCGCTTGCTGCCTGTAAAAATGTCGTCAATTCATTAAACAAAACGCGGTTTTTCATTTTATCTGGCAACAGCAACAAAACAACCATTCTATTTTCTTGATTCATACTAATGCGTGCTTTCAAACTAACATGTTCCAGCGCCTTAAAAATATTAGGCCCTTCCAATTCATGCGAAGCCGCATTAGTAAATTCAACTTTAATCTTATCGCCGGTCTTAACTACATTGAGTACTTGCGCTAAATCAGCATCTACCTTTAAGCCAGCAATAGCCAATAAGTTTTCAACCGCTGCCGGATAATCACCAAAGCGATCAATTAGTTCATCTTCAATTTTATCTAATTCTCCTTGACTTGAAACAGCTTTAATCTTTTTGTAAAATTCAATTTTTTCTTCCTGATCACCAATATATGAATCTGGAATATAAGCTTCAAGACCCAAATCGATTTCAGCATTGGATTTTTTAATCGTGCGCTTGCCTTTACGCTCTTGAATTGCATCAGCTAGCATCTGTGAGTATAGATCATAACCAACACTGTCAATAAAGCCGTGTTGTTGTGCTCCCAACATATTACCGGCACCACGAATTGACAAATCACGCATCGCAATTTTAAAACCAGAACCTAATTCAGTAAAGTCACGAATAGCATCAAGGCGTTTTTCACCAACTTCAGTTAATACCTTATTTGGCTTATATAAAAAGTAAGCATAAGCCAAGCGAGCACTACGACCAATTCTGCCTCGCAATTGATATAGCTGACTCAGGCCATAATGGTCAGCATCTTCGATAATCATCGTATTGACATTAGGCATATCAATTCCTGTTTCAATAATCGTCGTTGTTACCAAAATATCAAATTCACGATTTAAAAAGCGGTACAGAATATCTTCTAATTGATTTTGACTCATTCGTCCATGAGCTGAAGCAATTCGCGCTTGTGGCATTAGTTCTTGCAATTTCTCTACAGTTTCATCAATATCCCCAATCCGATTATGTAAATAAAAGACCTGACCATCACGTTGCATTTCTCGTAAACACGCAGCTTTTACTACACTCGGGATTTGTTCCATGACATAAGTTTGAATCGGATAGCGATTTTGCGGTGGCGTCTCCATCACTGACAAATCACGCACCCCAATCATTGACATATGCAAAGTCCGTGGAATTGGTGTCGCAGTTAGCGTTAAAACATCAATATTAGCCTTTAACTGCTTTAATTTTTCTTTATGCTTAACTCCAAAACGCTGCTCTTCATCTACGATCAAGAGACCTAAGTCCTTGAATTTTACATCCTGGGATAAAATTCGGTGCGTCCCAACAACTAAATCAATTTTACCGTCTTTCAAACCTTCAATAATTTCTTTGGATTCAGCCGGAGTTTGAAAACGGGAAAGCATTGCCGTCTTAACTGGAAAATCCTTAAAGCGATCTTGAATAGTTTCATAGTGCTGTTGGGCCAAAATTGTAGTCGGTACTAAAAACGCCACTTGTTTATTATCCTGAATTGCCTTAAAAGCCGCACGCAAAGCAACTTCCGTTTTACCAAAGCCAACATCCCCGACCAAAAGCCGGTCCATTGGCTTAGAGCTTTCCATATCCTGCTTAATTTCTTTAACTGACCGCAATTGATCTGGCGTTTCTGGATAAGGAAAAGCATCTTCAAATTGTTTTTGCAAATCATCATCTGGAGCAAAGGCAAAGCCATTTTCTGATTCACGTTTGGCATAAAGTTCAATCAAATCATCGGCAATATCTTCAATCTTGGATTGAACTTTCCGCTTAGTTTTAGCCCATTCACTACCACCAAGCTTACTTATATGTGGTGTCTTGCCTTCAGAGCCAACGTATTTTTGCACCAAGCTTAATTGATCTGCTGGCACAAAAAGCTGGTCACCATGTTGATAAGTGATAGTGATATAGTCACGTTTAGTCCCATTATTTTCTAAAGTTTTAATTCCTTCAAAACGACCAATTCCGTGATTAACGTGAACAACATAATCACCTGGCTTAAGCTCAGTATAATTACGCAAACGTTGGGCATTTTCTAATGTTTTAATCCGTTTTTTACGTTGTGGTCTCTTATTGAATAATTCACGTTCAGTTAAATAAACCAACTTAACCGTTGGCAAACTGAAACCACTGACAAAATTGCCAACTACAATTTGCGCCCGTTGTTCAACAATTTCATCTTCACCAACAATTGGCAAATTCAAGCCAAAATCAACCATTGTCTGATCAATTTGCCGTGCTCTTTTTTCACTATCGGCTTGCAAAATAACGGTTTGTCCAGCCTTTTGATAAGATTCTAATTCCGATTTGATCAATGGCATTTGGCTGAAAAATTGTTCTGGTTCACGCGTTGACCAATTAAACATTTGACCTAAGCGCAACCGTCCCATGCTTCTTTGAAATAGTGAGAAATTAATTCGGTGGTGCTTATCTTTACTCAAAAGTTTAGCAAAATCTGACCGTAAACTTTGCCCTGGCAACATGGCACCAGTCTTTAATTCGTCACTAATAAAGGCTGCATTTTGCTTATCAACTGTCTCAATTGCTTGATTGATTAAAGGTAAATCATCAAATAAAATCTGACCATTTTTATCTAAATATTCCAATAAACTGCTTGGCTTTTTTATCAAATAATCAATTAAAAAAGCATAGTTTTTGGGCAGCCCACCAGCATTTAATTCATCAAGTACTACCGTAAAATGATCTTTTACTGCTTTAGCCGGTGCTGGTGCATCAGCCATATCCTGTTCAATCGCTTTGCTTGCTGCGGCAATTGCTTCTTTAGTAAATACTCGATCTTGTGCTGCTGCAATTTCTACTTTATCCAATTCTTTTTGACTGCGTTGGCTAGCCAAGTCGAATTCTTTAATCGTATCTATTTCATCGCCAAAGAACTCAATTCGCACTGGATTTTCTCGATCGAGTGGATAAACATCTAAAATATCGCCACGAATAGCGAATTCACCAGGCCGCGCTACTAGCGCATCACGTTGATATCCCGAAGCGATCAGCCACTCATTAAGTTCTTTTAATTCGTATTCTTTACCTGGCTCAAAATCACGCCTGGCTTGCGCAAAATCGGTTGGATTTGAGAGCTTATATTGCAATCCTTGCGGTGTCGTAACTACTATTCCTGGTTGACCACTCAATAAAAAATTGAGTGCCTGAATCCGGCTACTCAATTCATCGGGCGAACTAACTGCAGTTTGAGTCGCAATTGTGGCATCTACGGGAAAGATTTGTACCGTATCATTTGCCATAATCGCATTAAGTTCACCATACAAAGTTTGCGCTTTATTTTCATTTTCTTCTATTAAGACTAGCGGTGCTTTTAATTTAGTCACAATTTGTTTTAACAGTAGACTAAAAGCACCAGCATTAGCGCCAGTGATTAGTGAGTTTTTTACTTGTTTTGTTTTTGCAATAAAATTATTTAAATCTTGATCTTTATCTAAAATCTCTGTTAAACGCATTTTAATTATATTTATTCATTAAGTATTGACTATCATGATCATTGATAAAATCGTCAATAATATCTACACTTGTTGCAAATGCATCATCCATCAATTTTTGTTGTTCATCATTAAATGGCGTTAAAACCCATGAAACAACAGTGGCATTCTTAGGGTGACGAATTCCAATCTTTAAACGATTAAATTTTTCAGTCCCCAAATCACGAATGATGCTTTTAATTCCATTATGTCCACCGGATTTACCATTAGCTCTAATTCTAATTTTACCAATTGGCATATCCATATCATCTTGAATAATTAATACATCCGCTGGATCAACCTTAAAAAAGTTAGCAATCTGACTAACTGAACGGCCTGACTCATTCATAAAAGTTTGCGGTTCAAGCAAAATTACATCTTCACCATTAATTTTTTGCTTGGTCCAATGGCCTTCGAATTTATCCTTATCTAGTGACAAACCCTTTTCATGCAAATAATGATCCATTACCATGAAGCCTGTATTATGTTTTGTTTTGTCATATTTTTGTCCTGGATTACCTAAACCTGCAATTATTTTCATTTTTTAACTCCTCGTTACATAATCCCACTTATTCTAGCACAATCAAGAAATATTAATTTCAATAATGCTTGTCACATGGTATAATTTTTTTGTTAAAGTTATAACTTAGAATAAAAGGAGACTTATTGTTATGGCAAGAGATGAAAGACCTCGTAAAGTTATTCTTGTTGGTGATGGTGCTGTAGGTTCAACCTTCGCATTTTCAATGGTACAACAAGGTATCGCTGAAGAATTGGGTATTATTGATATCGCTAAGGAACACGTTGAAGGTGACGCAATTGACTTAGCTGATGCTACCCCTTGGACTTCACCAAAGAATATCTATGCAGCTGATTACTCTGACTGTAAGGACGCAGACTTAGTAGTTATTACTGCTGGTGCTCCACAAAAGCCAGGTGAAACCCGTCTTGACCTTGTTAACAAGAACTTGAAGATTTTATCATCAATCGTTGAACCAGTTGTTGAATCAGGCTTCGAAGGTATTTTCTTAGTTGTTGCTAACCCAGTTGATATTTTAACTCACGCAACTTGGAAGATGTCAGGCTTCCCTAAGGATCGTGTTATCGGTTCAGGTACTTCACTTGATACTGGTCGTCTTCAAAAGGTTATCGGTGAAATGGAACACGTTGACCCACGTTCAGTTAATGCTTACATGCTTGGTGAACACGGTGATACTGAATTCCCAGCATGGAGCTACAACAATGTTGGTGGCGTAAAGGTTAGCGACTGGGTTAAGGCTCACGGTATGGATGAATCTAAGCTTGAAGACATCCACAAGGAAGTTGCTAACATGGCTTACGACATCATTAACAAGAAGGGTGCTACTTTCTACGGCATCGGTACTGCTTCAGCAATGATCGCTAAGGCTATTTTAGATGATGAACACCGTGTACTTCCACTTTCAGTACCAATGGATGGGGAATACGGCTTACACGACCTTCACATCGGTACTCCAGCAGTTGTTGGACGCAAGGGTCTTGAACAAGTTATTGAAATGCCATTAAGCGACCACGAAAAAGAATTGATGAAGGCTTCAGCTGATCAATTAAAGAAGGTTATGGACAAGGCCTTCAAGGAAACTGGCGTTAAGGTTCGTCAATAATTTCTACAACATCTTTAAAAGCATCTCTTTTGTTAGAGATGCTTTTTTATTTTCCTAACTATTGTTAAAATATAGTTGTTACTTTAGATGGACTTTAATTAATATTTAATTAACTCATCGATTATGCTATAATTATTTGAAACATTTCTCACTTTCGGAGGCGAACTCATGCTTATTAAATCTTTAGTTATTAAAAAAGATTACTTAACTACAGTCAATGAAAAAGCCACATTAGCAGAAGCTTTAAAAGTTTTGGAAGACTCAGGCTACAGATGTGTGCCGATCGTTGATGATACTGGTACTATTTTCCGCGGTAACATTTACAAAATGCACATCTACCGGCATAAATCACAAGGCGGCGATATGAACTTACCAGTGACTTACTTACTGAAGAATGCTACTAAGACAATTAAAGTTAATTCACCATTCTTCAAGGTATTCTTCAATATTAAGGACTTGCCTTATATTGCCGTTCTTGATGAAGACAATCATTTTTACGGGATTCTTACTCACTCAAGAATGCTTGATATGTTGTCAGATGCATGGGATGTTAAGAATGGTTCATACGTTTTAACTGTTCTATCTGATAATACTCGTGGTAACTTAATCAAAATGTCTAAAATCGTATCTAAGCATACTAACATGTCTAGTGTAATGACACTTGACGCCGCAGCTGGTGAGCTTGAGGGTAACTTTGTTAGAAGAACGCTCTTCACCCTTCCTGCTGGTGTTTCAGATATTACTATGCGAACTATTGTTGACAAGTTGCAAAGAAAAGGTTTCGTTGTTTCTGAAATCGAAGATTTGCAAGCCGGCATGACGATTATGAGTGATGAAAACCCAGGCGTATTTATTGAACACCCTGTAAAAGATTAACAATTAATCATCCTACTAAAAATGCTTCTAGAAAAAAATCTAGAAGCATTTTTATTAGCCATTATTTTTCATAGTAAACACGCGGCAAGCGATCATTTAACAAACATGCCACTTCATAGTGAATAGTATCAACATAATCTGCAGCTGCCTTAATATTATTTGGCGCCGTTGGGTCATTCGAAATAATTACTACTTTAGTTCCTACTGGCATCTTTCTTGGCATCTTAACCATAAATTGATCCATACATACCCGGCCAACAATTGGACAATATTCATCTCCAACTTTAACCTTAAAGCCTTGGAATTTTCTGATAAAACCATCAGCATAGCCAACCGGTACAGTACCAATTACCGTATCTTGATCTGCTACAAAAGTAGACCCATATCCTACACCATCACCTTGATGGATCATTTTAACATGAGTTAATTCACTTTCAAATGACATTGCTGGTTCAAGTGGAATTGATGATTTTAAATCAGGACTAGATGGATTAGATGATGGATTTAAGCCATAAATACCAATACCAAAACGAACGCAATCGCTCGGAATATTTTTATCAAAAATGCTGGCTGCCGTATTGTCTACATGAATCCATTGTGGCTTTACTGTTAATAAGCTTCTCATATGAGCAAATTTCTTCACTTGATGCTTAAAGTAAGTATCATCCGCACTATCAGCAGAGGCAAAGTGAGCAAACATCCCTTCAACGTAAAAATTATCATTATCTTGCAAAAATTCGTTAGCGGCAACGAAATCAGCATCTTCATTGAAGCCGATCCGTCCCATCCCTGAGTCTACGCCAATGTGAACCTTTAATTGCAAGTGTTCCTTTTCAAGATATTTTTCTGTTTCCTTTAGCCATTCAAGGTTGGGAATCGTCAATGAAATATTATTAACAGCCGCAATTGGAGCATATTCTGGTGAAACTACGCCCAAAACTAAAATCGGCTTAACGATATCAGCTTGACGAAGTTGTAATGCTTCATCCAAAATAGCAACGCAAAGCCCAGCTGCTCCTTCTTCAATCGCAATTTTAGCTACTTCAACTGCGCCATGACCGTAAGCATTGGCTTTTACAACTGCCAACATCTTTTGCTCTGGAGCCAAATGCTTCATTTCATTTTTAATATTTCTTCTAATTGCGCCCAAATTTACCTTTACAACGGCTGGACGGTGACAGCCTGGAACCATATTAATTTTCCTCCAAAACTACAAAAGTAATAATTTCGTGATTATCATGTGTGATACTTGGAAAGATATTTCCATCAAACTTAGTTGAAGTCATGACCGGGTGACCTAAATCATCCCACAAGGTTTCAACATCTTGAAAGCCAACATACTTACCTAGTCCTGTCCCTAAGGCTTTTGAGAAGGACTCTTTTAATGAAAAGCGACCACCAAGATACTCAACCTTACGCTTGCCTTTCATTTTTTGATATTGGTTAAATTCATTGGGTGTTAATACTTTTTTAGCAAAAGCATCACCTTTAGCAACAATTTTTTGAATCCGCTCAACTTCAATTGAGTCAATTCCTACACCTTTAATCATCGTTTTCACCTCACACAATGACACCATTATAATACAAAAAAGAAGTTGCAAAAATTACAACTTCTCCTCAGACTAAAATTTTAGCCTTTTTTATTCTTAATTACGAATTCATGTCCATTGCCATGACCACGTTTACCACGATTACCATTATGACGGTATGAATTATTATTGCGCCGGCGGCGATAATCATCACGTCCATGATTATTGCCACGACCACGACCTTTACCACGACGATGCCGACCATCGCCCTTGTATGGCAAAGGTTTTTCTGGTGTAATCTTAACTTTAACTTCGTCTTTAGCCAAATTCTTTAAAAATGCTGCAACTAAGTCAAGTGCTGAATAATTATCAAGCAACTCACTTGCGCCTTGAGTATATTTACCCAAATCACCATTCAATAAATCTTCGATTTCAGCTCTTGCCTGCTTTAATTGACCATGCAGAGCTTGATCATCTGTCGGTGGACGAAGTGGTGACATCTTTTTCTTAGTTAACTGCTCAATGGTTCTCATATAGCCAATTTCATTTGGCGTTACAAAAGTAACTGAAATACCATTTTGTCCTGCACGCCCGGTTCTTCCAATTCGGTGGACATATGAATCTGGATCTTGTGGAATATCATAATTATAAACGTGCGTTACACCCGAAATATCAAGTCCACGTGCAGCTACATCAGTTGCCACTAAAATATCTAGTTTACCGTCACGGAACTTCTTTAAAACAGCCATTCTCCGTGCTTGTGACAAGTCACCGTGAATTCCTGCAGCATTATAGCCACGTGCTTGCAAACCACGTGTAAGCTCATCTACACGGCGTTTAGTGCGACCAAATACCAAAGCTAAGTCTGGACCTTGTACATCAATCAAACGACACATGATATCGAACTTTTCGGATTCTTTGGCCCGGACAAAATATTGTTCGATCAAGTCAGCCGTTAATTCCTTAGCCTTAATTCGGACAATCTCTGGATGATCCATAAATTTTTCACCAATACGCAAAATTGGCTTAGGCATTGTTGCACTAAAGAGCAAAGTTTGTTGCCGGTTTTTAGCATATTTCAAAATACTTTCAATATCTTGAATAAAGCCCATATCCAGCATTTCATCTGCTTCATCTAAAACAACTGCTTTAACTTGATCCAAATTGATTGTCTTACGCTTAAGGTGATCAAGCAATCGCCCTGGAGTACCAACTAAAATTGATGGTACATGATGTTTTAATGAGCGAATTTGACGACCAATATCTGCTCCTCCGTAGACCACTTGAACATGAGCGTGTTCATCACGACCTAAACGGAATAATTCTTCTTGAGTTTGAATAGCAAGTTCACGCGTTGGTTCAATAATAATTGCTTGAATTGCTTTTTCTTTTTTATTGATCATCTGTAAAATTGGCAAACCGAAAGCAGCAGTTTTACCAGTACCTGTTTGGGCTTGGCCAATTACATCTTTGCCTTGCAAAGCAAGGGGAATAGTTTGTTCCTGGATTGGAGTTGCTTCTTCAAAGCCTGAACGTTTAATCGCTTTAAGAAGCGCATCATTTAATCCTAATTCTGAAAATTTCAAAAAAATTTTTCTCCTATCTCAGTCGGGCTAAGACATTTTCTAGGTGCATTCCATGCGAACCTTTCAATACTACAATGTCATCCGACTTAATATCGTTCTTCAGATCATCAATCATTCGATCTGTTTGTTCTTGTGTATAATAATGCAAATGTTCTGGCTCATACTTGCCTTGTAAAGCATCATATAAATTCTTCATTTCAGAGCCATATAAGTAAACTTCGTTAATAATCTGGGGATCCATTGTATCTGCAAGACCAGCATGCAATTCCGGCGACTTTTTACCTAATTCAAGCATATCACCTAAAACAGCAATTCTACGACCACCATCTTTGACCTCGACTTGGCCAAAACTAGTTAAAACCGCTCTAACAGCAGTTGGATTAGAATTATAAATATCACTCATGATGCTTTCACCAGCATCACCTTTTTCCCATTCCATACGGTTAGCAGTTGGGGTAAAGTTTGACAAAGATGAGGCAATTTCTTCATCACTTTCACCAAAGTAACGGCCAACACTAATTGCAGCCATCGCATTAGACACATTATGCTTACCAATCATCGGAATAGTGAATTTTTGTTCTGAATCATTTACTGTAAAAGTAGCGTGATGCATATAGCTCTTAAAGCCAGTAGCGTGAACTGTATCTTCATCTCTAAAACCAAAAGTTGCTTTAGCTTGATCAAGCTTTTTAGCTCTTTCTTCAAGTAATGGTTCATCCCCATTAAAGATAAATTCCCCATCTTCACGTAAAAAGTCAGTGATTTCCATCTTAGCGTCCGCAATCTTGTCGCGACTGCCAAAGAATTCAATATGAGCTTCACCAATCATCGTAATTACAGCAACATCAGGATGGGTTAATTCACTTAAGTGATGCAATTGACCAGGACGGTCCATTCCCATTTCCAAAACCAAAATTTCAGTATTTGGCTTCATCTCAAGGATAGTCATTGGCACGCCAATTTCATTATTAAAGTTAGCTTGTGTCTTATGTACATTGAACCGCTTAGATAAAACAGCAGCAATCATATCCTTAGTAGTAGTCTTACCATTAGAACCAGTAATTCCAACTACAGTCGGGTTAACTTTACGCAAATAATAGTGAGCAAGTTCTTGCATAGCAGCAAGAGGATCATCAACTTCAATTACCGCAATATCTTCTGGCTTATTGGGATGACCTTTTTTCCATAAAGTAGCAGAAGCACCATTACTAATAGCACCAGCTACGAATTCATGTCCATCACGTTCACCTTCAAGTGGTACAAATAAACCACCGTTTGTGATCTTTCTGGAGTCAAAGGCAACAGAAGTAATAATAGTTTGATCGTCGCCTTCACAAGTAGTATTTAAAGCCTTGGCAATTTCCGCCATTTGCATTTTCATTGAATATTTACTCCCATAAAAACATTTTTATACAGAAAACATTATACTGTCTTTCAGGCATTCTGCCAAATAATCTCTAACGAAAAAAGCAGCCCCAATGGGACTGCTTCCACCAGATAAAAGGTTTACTTCTTTAAGCCGTACTTCTTGTTGAACTTTTCGATTCGACCATCTGCTTGAGCAAACTTTTGCTTGCCAGTGTAGAATGGGTGTGAATCTGATGAAACTTCAACACGTACTAATGGGTAAGTTTCGCCTTCGTAGTCAATAGTTTCTGATGGCTTCAAAGTTGAGCCAGCTAAGAACTTAGCACCAGTTGCTGAGTCCATGAAAACTACTTTTTGAAAATCTGGATGAATACCTTGTTTCATAATTTATTACTCCTTTGCCATGATCGTATTACAGATCATAGATTAATCGATTAACGATAACTAGAATACCATCTTCAAGCTAGTAATTCAAGCTATTTTTACTTCACCACAACTGCAAATGCTTCATAAGGCTTAAGAGTAATATCATGTAAATCATTGTGAACTGCATAGTTGCTAAGCAAATTTTCTTTAATTCGATCATTAGAAGTAAATTGTTGCTCTTCACCTGATAAATTAGCAACTACTAACCACTTTTCTGTACCTAAAACACGGTAATAGGCCAAAACTTCATCACCAGTATTAGGCACTAATTTAAAATCACCGTTAACTACAATATCATTTTCATGACGCAAGCTGATCAATTCTTGATAAGTGTAAAAAATTGAATCAGGATCAGCTAAAGCTTTTTTAACATTAATTTCTTGATAATTAGGATTTACTGCTAACCATGGCTTAGTTTTACTAAAGCCCGCATTTTCAGTTGCATCCCATTGCATTGGTCTGCGTGCATTATCGCGACCTTTAACATTGATGGCATGAATCAGTTCATCTTTATCGTACCCTTGTGCTAAGCGCTCATGATACATATTCACGCTCTCAATATCTTCAACTTCATCAATCTTTTTTACCGGGCAATTAGTCATGCCGATTTCTTCACCGTTAAAAATATACGGCGTGCCATGCATCAAGTGCAGAACTGTCGCAAACATTTTAGCGCATTGTACCCGATATTTTTGATCATTGCCCCAACGAGAAATCACCCGCGGAATATCATGATTTTCCCAGAATAAACTGTTCCAAGCATGGTTAAAATCAAGCTCTGTCTGCCACTTAACCAGAACCTTTTTTAATTCACCCAAATCAAGTGGCTTTAAATCCCATTTTTCTTTTCCTGCTTGTTGGTCTAAGGCTTGGTTTTCAAATTGGAAGACCATTGATAATTCATGGCGAGCAGGATCAGAATATTCTTCGGCAATCTTTGGCGTAGCATTCCAAGTTTCACCAACAGTCATGACATCACGCTTGCCAAAAGTATTTTTATTCATTTCCTGCAGATATGGATGAAGCATCGGTCCATTTTCGCGAATCATCTTGTCTGGATCCTTACCAATCAATTCAATCACGTCCATGCGGAAGCCGCCAATTCCTTTATCCAGCCAAAAGTTCATCATGTCATAAATCTTTTGCCGTAATTCTGGATTTTTCCAATTTAAATCAGGCTGTTGCTCAGCAAAAAAGTGTAAATAATATTGTCCCGTTTCCGGATCAAGCTTCCAAGCTGAACCTGAAAAAGCAGACTTCAACTCATTTGGTTCATGCCCCTCAACTGGATCACGCCAAATATAATAGTCACGGTATGGATTATCTTTACTCTTGCGTGACTCTACAAACCATTTATGTTGATCAGATGTATGGTTAACCACCAAGTCCATCACGATTCGAATATGATGCTGCTTAGCCTTTTGAATCAATTCTTCCATATCAGCCATTGTGCCATATTGCGGATCAATTGCTTCGTAATCCGAAATATCATAGCCATTATCTACGCCAGGAGATTGATAAACTGGTGAAAGCCAAATGGCGTCAATACCTAAATTTTCTAAATAATCCAAACGAGCAATAATTCCTTGTAAATCACCTACGCCATCACCATTGCTATCTTGAAATGACTTAGGATAAATCTGATAAACAACTTCTTTTTTCCACCATGGTGTCATTTTCTTTACCTCGTAAATTTCAAATTCATTGTTACTAATCATGATAAATAACTTATGTAAGCACTTGCAAGAAATGGTAAACTGTTATCGGTATCAATTTTTAGTGAGGTATTTAGATGACTACTCTTCCCTTTAAAGCCGTCGCTGTTGATGTCGATGGCACTTTTGTTAATGATGAAAAACAATATGATCATCAAATGTTTGACAAAATTTTAACCCGTCTACACCAAAATGATGTTCAATTTATTATTGCCAGTGGCCGGCCAGCTGATCGATTAGCGGCCGACTTCAGTGAATTCGCTAATTCGATTGACTTTGTCGCTGATAATGGCGCAGTTTTAGTGCGCAATGGCAAAATTATTCGTACAACTAATTTTTCTAAAAAATGTATTCTAAATCTAATCGATTATTTGCATTTGCACTATCCGGGTGCTGTTCAAAACACTTTAATCAGCGGAATTAAGCATTCATATTTTCTAAAGAGTACGCCCGCAGAATATAAACGGTCGCATTATTACTTTTATCCTAATAGTGTTGAAATTAGCGATTTTAATGAAATCCCTGCTGACGACCAATACACTAAGCTCACATTAGATTATCCAAGTAAAATCCGTCATGAACTAGAAGCTGGCTTTAACAGTCGAAGCACCGAAAAGATTCATGTTACAACTAGTGGTTGGAACTACATGGACATTATTCCTGCAGGCGTAAATAAGGCAACTGGTCTAAAAGAATTTTTGGCTTATTTGAATATCCCCAAAAATGAATTAATTGCCTTTGGTGATGGTGAAAACGATCTTGAAATGTTAAAATTCGCTGGTCTTAGCTACGCGATGACTAACGGACAGGAGATCGTTAAGCAGGCAGCCAAATTTATCGCTCCAAGCAACAATGATAACGGTGTTTTTAGGGTATTAAATAAATATCTTGATCAAACGAATAACTAGCAAAAAAACTGTTGAAATCAAAAAAAGATCTCAACAGTTTTTTTCCTATTCCTTATTTTGGGCAATCTTTTCAGCATAAGGATCAATCTTCTTTAAGCATGTTTTAATGCCCCAATAATAAAAGCCAAGGGAAATAATGATAATAACTACAAAATCTAGCGGGTACTTAATCCAATCTTGTCCACCAAAGCCACTACTACCAATAAAGGACATGATTGACATAAAGATCAAATACCCCAGCATCCACCAGCTACTATGCAGTTGCTCTTTCAAGTTAGAATGCTGGTAGTGGATTTCATAATAAAAGTAAATTGGTAAGCCCAACGCAATTACGATAATTACTTGAATCGTAGTTGGCCACATTGACCAATAAATAGCTAAACTAGTCATCACAAATGCAACTGGAGCAAGCCATTTCATATAATTTGGCTTAAATGGTCGATCAAGGTCTGGCCTTTTCTTTCTTAAGGTCATTACCGTTACTGGACCAGTTAAATACGCAATTAAAGTTGAAGTCGTAATAACTGTTGCCAATAAATTCCAGTTTCTAAATAAACTTACTAAAATAACCGCTAAAATAAAGTCGGCGATCATCGCATAACGCGGAATTAAATATTTTTGATTTAAACGACCCAACCATTTTGGTAAATGACGCGTGTGAGTCATTGCAGCTAAAGCTCTTGACGCAGTTGCCACAAAAGCGACTCCTGTTCCAAATGGTGAAACAAAAGCATCCAAATACAGCAAAATCACTAACCAATTGATTCCTAAAATAATTGCCAAATCCGCAAACGGTGAAGTGAAATCAATCCCATGCCAACCCACTTTGGCTAATGTACTTGGCTCAACGGCACCAATAAAAGTCACCTGAAGCATGATATAAATAGCTGCAGTAATTAACATGGAAATTAGCACTCCACGAATAATATTCTTACGCGGATTTTTTAGTTCTCCACCCATATTGATGACCGTTTGAAAGGCATCATATGACATGATAATTCCTGAAACTGAAGTTGCTTCAAAGATTGAACGGCTGCCATAAGGCATAAAGTCATGCAAATTGCTGCCAAAGTTTTGCCCATGAAAACCTGAAGCAATTAAAATCACAATCGTTAATGTAGGCAATAAAATCTTAAAAATCGAAATTAAATTGGTAAAGTGGGTCATAATTTTAACTGACCAAAAATTGATCATCGTAAAAATTAACATAAAAATAATGACTACCCCCAGACCAGCAAAGGTAATATTGCCATCTTTGATGAAATTTTTAGTCCAATTAGCCCAACTCCATGGCCAAGAACTCATATATTGAACTGCAGCTACAGCTTCCATTGGCACTAAAGTAACTAATGAAATCCAATTAGCCCAGGCAGCTACAAAGCCAAGCAAAGGTCCATGGCTATACTGAGCATACCGACTCATCCCACCACTTTCAGGAAACATTGCCCCTAATTCTACATAGGTTAAAGCAATAGCAATAATAATTACTGCCCCCAAAATCCATGATAAAATTGCGGCGGGTCCTGCTATTTTAGCTGCCGAACCTGAGCCAAAGAGCCAGCCTGAACCAATCAAAGAATTCAAGGCTAGCATAATCGCTGAAAACAATCCTATTTTATGTCTTTTTAATTTCTCCAAATAATCACATTTCCTTCATTCTAATTATTAACTCCAATATTTTTAACTTTAGATTATAACAAAAGCCGCCCTAGCTGAGAACCAGAGCGGCAAATTTTACCTATAAAATTATTCAATCGGATGTTTTTGAGTTAAAGTTTGTACTTCTTCTTTAACATGATTAATCGTTGCGGGATTTTCTGGATCAGACAAAATTTCGATAATCATTTCAGCAGTCTTTTTTGCGTCTTCTTCATCAAAACCGCGGCTAGTAATTGCTGGTGTACCAATTCTTAAACCACTAGTTACAAAAGGACTGCGCTGATCACCAGGGATTGATTCTTTATTGGTTGTAATATGAACTGAATCAAGCAAGTTTTGTGCATCTTTACCCGTTAACCCAGTATCTGTAATATCAATAATCATTAAGTGATTATCAGTACCACCAGAAACTACACGAATATTGTCAGACTTAGCAAAAGTTTCTGCCATTATCTTAGCGTTTTTGATTACTTGTTTAATATAATCGGTAAATTGTGGCTGTAAGTCTTCATAAAAAGCTTGCGCTTTTCCAGCAATCACGTGTTCTAAAGGACCACCTTGAATACCTGGAAACAAAGCTGAATTAATCTTTTTACCAATTTCTAAACTATTAGATAAAATCATGCCGCCGCGAGGACCACGCAAGGTCTTATGCGTAGTAGTCGTCACTACATCAGCTACTGGAATAGGACTAGGGTGTTGGCCAGTTGCTACCAAACCAGCAATATGGGCCATATCAACCATTAAATAGGCGCCAACTTCATCGGCAATTTCACGGAATTTTTGCCAATCAATAATTCGGCTGTATGCAGAAGCACCAGCAACGATCAATTGGGGATGAACATCTAAGGCGATCTGACGAATAGCATCAAAATCAAGCTCTTCAGTTTCAACATTTAAGCCGTAACTATAAGATCTATATTCTTTACCACTGAAGTTTACTTTGGCACCGTGAGTTAAATGACCGCCAGCATCCATGCCCATGCCAAGGATTACATCGCCTGGCTTCAGCAAAGCTTGATAAACAGCCATATTTGCTTGTGAACCAGAGTGGGGTTGAACATTAGCAAATTTAGCATTGAATAATTTTTTAGCATAATCAATAGCAAGTTGTTCAACTTGATCAATGTATTGACAACCGCCATAATAGCGTCGACCGGGATAGCCCTCGGCATATTTGTTAGTTAAAACTGAACCTTGAGCTTCACGAACTGCATCAGAAACAATATTTTCAGAAGCAATTAATTCAATCGTGTTTTGTTGGCGCTCTTCTTCGTGATGAATGGCATTCCACAATGCGGGTGACTTTTCTGCATATTTCAATGAAAAGACTTCCTTTCTGACTTGTACTAAATCGTTTTCTTTACTGAAAAGTATACTATTTAGCGATTAAATACGCACGACTACTGCGCGGAAATTCTTTTTTGAAAGCAGCTAAAACAGCATGACGGCAAGTAGCGGTATCAGCTAATTCATATTCCTTAGTAAAATGCAGATAGCCAGCTTCAATTAAAATCAGTTTTAAGCCATCACTTTTCACACTTATTGCCCGATCTTTTTTGGCGGTTAACAACTTGATTTCTATATATTTACTCTTATTACTGCAGATCTTTTTAAGTAAAGTCTCAGCTTGTTTAACGGGAATTAAACGCATAATTGCTTCCTTTCAAGCTAGTTTCTAGTTCGCGGCTAAAGCTATCCTTTTGCAAATTCGAAGTAATCAAAAGAACCAGTACTTGCTCGTTCTTTACCGCAAAAGCAATCCGCGCTGAACCAGCTGTTTTCAAATTTAAACGAAATTCATAAATCGCCTTTCCTTCAATCCGCGTTGGTGCTGCCACCTTCACCTTGCTCATGCCTGTTGCCAACTCTTTGACAATCGCTTGTTCAATCAACTTCTTAATTAGCTTTTGTTCATTCTTATGCTTTTTGAAAAAAAGCTTGCATCCCCGTTCGTAAAATATTTCCATTGCATTCACTTTCCTAACTTGATTCATTTCTATGGTAAAACAAAAAGCTCCTCGAACAAATATCGAGCAGCTTTATTTATCATCTTCTACGAATAGGTCTAAGTAACTGACTATCCTCCAATTGCAGTACTTATCGAACACAACAACCCTTTTCTGCAGCAAGATTTTTCTTTTTTGTTTTTCTAAGTCATATTTTGCCATGAAAGAAATTGTTTGAAAAGAGTACCAAAATTATCTATACGGTTAATAAACCGCACGATTAATTTAAGGGTATTTAATTAAAAATAAATAAATTTTATTTTCTATACAAAGACAGAAATCAATACTCTTGCAATATTTATTATTTTTTTCTAAAATAAAAGCCGCTTGCAAGATAAATTGCAAGCGACTCATATTATGGGACATCATGCTTAGCTTTTTCCGAAGCTAAGCATGTTTTTGTATACAATTAATTACTTTAAAATAATTATTCTATAACCTCGTCCTACTTAAGCGTAACACCTTTTCTCCCGGCTTTAAACGATTTTATTATAAGTTAGTGATTACATAATAGTCTTCAGCTGTAAAAAGGAGAATACCTTTTATTATGCTGGCGTATAGAAAATAACAACCAAACGCTACATCCTTTCGTCTAATTTCCTAAAAAATAGCAACTTTTATACCATTAAATTAAAAATATAGTTAAAATACTGGTATAATATCGTTTCAGAATAATTAATGTAGAGGTGAGATTTCTGATCATGAAAAGTGCAAATTACACTAGAAAACATCACATGTATTTAATGAATCACAAAAATGGTGACGTTATCGAAGTAAGAATGGACAAGAAAAATAAGACATTCAAGAAAATACGACTTTATCGTCAAGATGGTTTGGGCAACTACTATCTAGATCCACATGCGGAGTTTAAGGATCAGAAAAGTCCAGCAACCAAAGAGAATATCGTAGAAGCCGGAAAAAAGGTCAGCGATCATATCTCTAGTGCTGAGAACTGGCACCATAAAGTTAGACCTATTTTCAACGCTGAACACAAAATCGTCGATTTCGAACCACGATTGCATTTGGAACACCATACTAAGATTCAAAATGCTAAAAGATATTTGCGTCACTTGGAAAGACGACACGCAGACTTCATTTTCCGTAAAAATAGCAAAACGCCTTTGTTAATCCCATGGAATTACATCAAGGATATGATCTATGAAGATCGCAATAAAGAAATGGTTCTAGCCCATAAAGTGCACAAGTTAAGAAAATAAAGAAAGGACTCATTACACATTGTAGTGAGCCCTTTTCTTTATCTAAAGTTTAATGAAAAATAATGATCTATCTAGTAAAGCAATTGCAGCAAGCATCGGTTCTAGCCCCAGTGTAGTTAGACAATTAATGTCAGACTTAAGAAAAGCCGGGTTAATTGAAACACGCAAAGGCGCCGCACCCCTATTTTAGCGAAAGATTCTAAAGATATTTCTTTACTAGAGGTCTACCAGGCAATCAATATGGATCATGCACTGCTTCATGTTGATCCTAAAACCAATCCGCAGTGTATTGTAGGCGGCAATATTCAAAATACTCTTAACGATTTTTATAATGAAATCGAATTAGCAGCTTTGACTAAAATGAGTCAAATTACTTTGCAAGACGTAATTGGTGATATTTTAAAAAGACAAGCGCAAAAAGAAAAATGATGAGACTTGAACTCTCACCATTTTTTGGCTCTATAATTTTTCCTGTTGATGACTTATCTATATGATAAGCTGTTAACAGGATTTTTTATTGCAAAAAAGAGGACATAGACCTCTTCAATAAAAATCGTTTCCACACAAATTCTTATAAATAAAGGTGATTTCTATGTCCTCTCTTAATCATTGTATTAAATTCGAGCTTGATGTTAAAGACGAAAATATTGTTTTTAAAGATTATTTCTATAAATCGATCAAACTG